>JAIRLY010000124.1 GCA_031259075.1 Dysgonamonadaceae bacterium
GCTGGAGAGGCCCGTATTTTCTACCAACATTTTGTCCCTGACGGGACAGAAGGTCTTTAAGAACTAAAAGTTAAAAACTAAAAACTAAAAGTTGAGAATGGAAAATAGAGAGTGGAGAAAAGAAGCCCGCAGGCTTTCAAGATAAATAACCCCCAATGAAGCGAAGCGATTGGGGGACAAACGAAAAACAGCGACGTTTTCAACCCCGAAGCGGGTTGAACAGGTAAAACGAAACAGAATTATAAATAACATTACTAAATTTTTATTAAACATGAAACAAAAAATGATTTTTTTAGCGCTGACACTCTGGATGTTGAGCGCAACAAGTGTGAATGCACAAGTGCGAATTGGCGGTACAACCGATCCAAACGAATCGGCCATATTGGATTTAAACGCCACAAATACGGCCGATAACGGTACATTGGGTTTGGCGCTTCCGCGCGTGCAGTTAACTTCAACGGACGATGTAGCAACGATTACAACTCCCGCTACCGGCTTGACTGTCTATAATACGGCTTCTAACGGAAGCGGGGCCACTGCGGTTGTACCCGGTGTGTATATCTACAACGGCAGTTCATGGACGCGTTCGTCGGCAAGCATCGCTCCGGTGATTATCACTCAGCCGAAAGCGTTCAGTTGGAGCCGCTTGAAAGAAACAAACGGCGACCCGAACGGACCGGAGACTGCTACCATTGCGGATTTAAGCGTAACCGCTGTTGGTCCCGGTACTTTGACCTATCAATGGTATCAAAAATCAGTCAACCGGAATGCGCCGGACACCAAACTGACCGACAACGGCGCTACAACAGCTACTTATACTCCGGTAGTTACTTCTTGGGGAATGAAATCATATTATTGTGTTGTTAAAAACGGAATCGACAGCGTAGTTTCCACAATTGCCGACGTAGCGATCGGTTGCGGCGCTAAAACGAATCGGGGGAACTGGCTTCGGTTTATGTGCCACAACTTAGGCGCCGACACAAGCCTCGATCCGTTTACATATCTTAGTAATGGCAATGATGTTGATAACGATATTAAAGGCTATTTGTTTCAATGGGGACGTATTGCCGACGATCATCAATTGCGAAGCTCGGCTACCGTGGAAGGCCCTTACAACTCTTCTATTAACATTAATGTCCTTCCTGAAGATGTTGATATGTATAGTAAATTTATCACAAATACAGATATGGCGACTCTTTATGATTGGCGTACGCCTCAATACGATATGGCTTGGCGGAATTACAACGGTACTACCCCCCAGCCTTGTCCTTCGGGTTGGCGTATTCCTACTTCCGACGAATGGGGCAGTATTTACAGGGAAGGTTCGAGTTACGGAGTTCCGGCTGCTGCTACCGCCAATACTTGGATATGGACAACACGTGGTTATCACTTAAAGCCTGACGGCGCTACTGTTACTCTTTCCTTACCTGCAGCAGGATACCGACTTCTCAGCGGTACGATAAGCCTAGTTGGCTCGTGCGGCTACTATTGGAGTAGTACGTCGGCCTCAAGCTACGCATTCGGCATACACCTCGCTAGTAATAGAGTGTTTCCCATGATGAGTAGTCGCCGTGCCTGCGGGTATAGTGTCCGTTGCGTATCAGAAACATACGATTGAATTTTATTGACGAGGCTGCCCCAAAAGTCATTTTTTGAGGCAGCCTTTTGTTTTAATCAATTAATGAATGCCAATATTTCACCTTTCTGTACCTGATCGCCTTGTTTAACGTAAGTGCCTACAATGGTACCCGAATATCCTGCTTTTACCGGTTCGATGCCATATAAATTTTGGATGTAACAAAGATTATCGCCTTGGTTGATCGTTGCACCTTCGAAAGGAGCCGTAGAAGCATCCATCAAATCGTATTGCCAGATGAGTTGTCCCTTACACGGGGCATGTATTGGTTTTGCATGCGGGTATTCAGCCGTGATTTCTTCAAAACTGAACATGGGAATTTCTACTACCGGACGTTTGATAATGATGGGAGCGCCTGCTTTTTCTTTCGCTTGTTCCAATTCCTGATTGAAGCGATTTTTTGCCGCCCCCGATTTCATATCCCTGTATTGCCGTTCGTGCATGGCAAATTCAAACAATTCTTCTTCGTCCGGACCTTCGCTCCATCCATTTGTCTTCATTTCTTCGCGGAAACGTTCTAATTCATCAGGGAAAGCTGTTTGCGGATCTCCTTCGTAAAATTCCAATTGATTGGTTTTTGCTAATTCGACGATTTCGGGTGCTAATGCTCCGGGAAGTTTTCCCGTTTTTCCCAGAATCATGTTCCAACTGTCTTTGTCGATCATGGAGAATCGAGGTTCATCTTTTGCTTTGGCAAAAATATTCATCAGAGCGATATTTTTTACATATTGACTGAATGGCGTTACCAAAGGCGGATAACCCAGCATAGGCCAGATTGTTTCCACTTCGTTGAATAGTTGAACTACCAAATTGTTGAGCGTAACGCTTTTTTTACCATTTTGCTGGAGCGCCAGATTAATTGCATTGTGCATTCCTTTTAAGTCTGCCATCATCGACCCCATCATACCACCCGGAAGACCACAACCTACCAATAGCGACGTCATAATTTTATTGCTCGGATCAATAAAAAATCCTAAAAAGTCGTCGATAAAAGTTTGAGTCAACCGGCGGGCTTCCATATACGCATCCATATTAATTTCGGGAACCAAATAGCCCGCATCTTTCAGCATGGCTTGAATGGTGATTACATCCGGGTGAATCATTCCCCAAGATAAAGGCTCCATAGCTACATCAATGAAATCGACGCCATTGTTTGCTGCTTCCAACATGGAAGCTACCGAAAATCCGGGTCCGGAATGTCCATGATATTGTATCGGTATCTGCGGATGACGGTTTTTGATGCCTTTGATAATCTGTCCGTTGCTATATGGGCGTCCGATACCGGCCATATCTTTCAAACAAATTTCTTGCGCTCCGGCCTCGATCAGTTGATCGGCTAAATTTACGTAATAATCTACCGTATGAATGGGAGAATAAGTAATACACAATGCGGCTTGAGGAATCATTCCGCCTTCTCCGGCATACCGGATTGAAGGAATGATGTTGCGAACGTCGTTCAAACCACAAAAAATGCGGGTAATATCCACACCTTGAGCGTGTTTTACCTTATACATCAACTTTCTTACGTCCGAAGGAACCGGATTCATTCGAAGTCCGTTTAATCCCCTGTCGAGCATGTGCGTTTGAATCCCTGCTTTGTTGAAAGGAGCCGTAAATTCACGAACGGCTTGATTCGGATTTTCTCCATACAGTAAATTTACTTGTTCAAAAGCGCCCCCATTGGTTTCTACTCTTGAAAAACAGCCCATGTCGATAATTACCGGGGCGATCTGTTTTAATTGATCGACCCTGGGTTGATATTTACCGGACGATTGCCACATGTCGCGGTATAACAAACTAAATTTAATTTCTTTTTTCACAATACTATAATTTTTAAAACTTTGGTTCTTTTATATAAAACAACTTACAAAGTTAAAGCGTTTTGTTCAAAAAATACTATAAAACACATGTCTGAAAATATGTTAAATAACAGGATTGATAATATGATTAAAAATAGATATTAAAATTCTAAAATAAAAATATATAGTTGAATTTTTATGATAATTTTTATCGAAAACGAGCTTATTTCTAACAGTTAAAAAACGCAAAAATACAACTTATAAGATGTTAGATTAAAGAAGAAGGAAAGAGATAGATTAAAAGAGCTAAATCTTTTTTTGAGCTGCTATGATTTGCGTAGCGGTAATTGAGTAATGACATACAAAAAAGACTTGCCATTTCCGGCAAGTCTTAATTCATAATTATACTTTTCATTTCAATAAATAACAGAGAGATAAATCAAGAGAATTATGTTTAATCCGCTTATCATAAGAAGAAATATTATTAACAAATCCTAAAGAGCAATTCACTCGGAAAATAAATTTATTATAGATGAAATCTATTCCTGCTCTCCCTCCCGCATCAAAAGGTTGAAAAGATTTAAAATTATAAGTTTTATTACCCTCAGTAAATTGTTCATCTTTAAATACTTGTTTTATCTCTTTATGAAAAATGTAATTATCTTCAGTCATTCCGACAAGAGAAGCTTTCCCTGAAAAACCGTAAGCTCCATAAATACCAAAAACAGGAATCATTTCAAAATTCCGGGAGACTATGAGAGGCTTAAATTTAAAAAATAAAGGTACGACTTCTATATAGTTGAAAGAAGCATCTAATTTTTGAATATAATCCGTGTATTGTGGTATAAATTCCGACATTTTTGCCCCTTTTTTTACATAATAAATACTTGAACCCCAAAATTTATTATAATTGACAAAAGCCCCAACCCTGTATGTGAATTTAGGCATTGTCTCCACATTAGAAGCAAGAATATCATCCCATACGCCACCGGCTTCTATACCATACCTTGTTTGGGCGTGTATAGCTATTGCTACACAAATGTTTATTGTAAATAAAATTAATTTTCTCTTTGTCATTGTTTTTATGTTTTTTTACTACTGCCCGATTAAAATTTAACTTTTCAATGTAATCGGCTAATTACAAATAAGTTACAATGATATTTTAAAAGAGCAGGCGAGTATGTATAAGCATTTAATTACCAAAAAACATTCTTAATTTTTGCCATTTGAGCTTTATCGTTAAAAAAATCAGTATATTCGGAATATGTTTGAGTTTTGTTTAATTTATTTACCTCATGATTACAAAGGTATCTATAAATTATTTATTTTCCAAAATATTTTTTAAAATAAATATTTTTCCGGTATTTAATGATGAAAAGCGTTCTTTGACATATTGAGTTACACGATTTTTGATTTGGCTGTGAATTGGAAATTATTTTGTAACTTTGCTGCTGTGAAATTTTTAGATAGAAAGATTATGAAGGCATTACAGCAAAAGCGCGTACTTGACAGCGAAATATCGGACAAAATACATTTCATGGCCTTTATCATAACTCAATTTGCCCGTGCCTACAAAATAGAAAAGCAGTAAGCAAAAAATTATATCTTTAATGAAGACAAAGATTATAATTGGTTGAATGAAAAAGAAAACTTAATTTTGTAAAATTTTAAAAAGAGAACAATATATAACGACAAAAAGTTTTATAATAGATGCAATTAACAGCAAAATTAACCCAAGTACTTCCCCTGGAAACAGGAATAGGAAGAAATGGAGAGTGGAAAAAACAAAATATTATTGTTGAAACAGACGGACAATATCCTAAAAAGATATGCGTAAGTATTTGGGGTGATAAAATCAATCCCGCTCTGTTACAATCCGGTAATCTGTTGACGATCGATTTTGATATTGAGAGTCGCGAATTTAATGGTAAATGGTATACTGATGTGAAAGCATGGAAAATTGAACCGTCAAACGAAGTTTCAAATATGAAAATGCCGGAACCGTCGGTAAATTATGCGATGCCGGAACCGCCTCCGCCTCCGTCCGCTTCCGATTTCGACGATTTGCCGTTTTGAAAATTAATTTAGCGTCGTTATAAATTGTTTATAATCGCGATATTTGTATCATGAAGCAAATAGCTGAAAATCATATTTTAACTGTTTCTTCCGAACCTTTTCTTAGTATGGTCGCGAGAGATTTAATTTCTCGTTTCGGAACTAATCTGGCGGATGTAGTTGTGGTTTTTCCAAGTATTCGGGCCGGTTTATTTTTCAATACGTATTTATACCGGCAGGTTCAAATGCCTTTGTGGGCGCCTCAATATACCTCCATTGGAAATTTATTTGAAGCGGCGGCTTCTTTGCGGCAGGGAGATAGCCTTCAATTGATTGGAGAACTTTACGAGACATATATAAATGTATATAATTCTCATGCCGAAATACCAAGTACCGAAACTTTAGATGAGTTTTTCTTTTTTGGAGAAATCCTTCTCAACGATTTCGATGATGTGGATAAAAATTTGGTCGATGCCCGGTTGCTGTTCCGCAATTTGCAGGATTTGGATGCATTAAAAGATGATTTTACACATTTGACCGACGACCAAATTCAGGCTTTAACTCGTTACTTCAAGCATGTTTTTCAAGGAGAAAGCGCTTTGAAAACCGCTTTTTGGAATATCTGGAATATATTGGGAGACGTTTATTTTTCCTTTAAAGAAAAATTGGAAACGAAAAATATAGCTTATCCCGGAATGTTGATGCGTTCGGTAGTCGAAAAACAAGAAAAAGCGTTTCCGGAAAAACAATATGCTTTTGTAGGATTTAATGTTTTAAGCAAGTGTGAAGAACATTTGTTGATGCAATTGAAAGATAGGGCTTCTTTTTATTGGGATTATGATTCGTATTATTTGAAAACGGAAGCCGGAAGATTTATCGAACGGAATATCCGGAAATTCGGTTCGGCCTTAGACGACGGTCTTTTCAATACGTTCTTCAGTTTTGAAAAGAAAATCACTTTTCTTGCCTCTCCTTCGGAAAGTGGACAATCGGCTGTTATTTCGCCTTGGATTGAATCGTTGAATCAACCTCCATCTTTTACTTATCCCGATTCGGCTGTTGTTTTGTGCAATGAAAGTATTTTACCGGTTGTTATGCATGCCATTTCTCCGGAAAAAGTGGAGAATGTCAATATAACGATGGGATTTCCGATAACACAAACAAGCATCAGCAGTTTTTTGCAAGTCGTTACCGAAATGCAAATAAAAGGATACAGGGCTTCCGATCAATCTTTTTGGTATAGACAGGTGCTTCCTGTTTTAAGACATCCTTATACGTCGCTTATTTTCCCGGAAGCGAATGAAGTAGAAAAAGAATTGATTAAGAGCAATTTATTTTTTCCAACTCAGGAGCAATTGAAAGACAAACTGCTATTTTCGTATGCTTCCGATACCTTGAGTCTGGCCCAATATCTTTTGACGCTTATTCAGAAGATCGGGCACGCTCATGAAAATGAAACGCTTTTTACGAGTACTTACAATGGACTTTATCAGGAGTCTATTTTTCAAGCCTACAAGGTTGTGAATCGCTTGTATGGATTGCTGTCTTCCGAAAATTGGAAATTAGAAAAATTGACTTTCTTGCGTTTGTTGAAAAAGCTGTTAGCCACTGTACAAATTCCTTTTCATGGCGAGCCTGTCAAAGGATTGCAAATTATGGGCGTTTTAGAAACACGTGCGCTGGATTTCAAAAATGTATTGATGTTTGACGTCAATGAAGGATTTATGCCGGGAAGTGTTGATGAAAATACGTTTATTCCTCAATTTTTGAGAATTTATTTTGAGATGAACACAATCGACCATCAAGATTCCATTTATGCGTATTATTTTTATCGGTTGATTCAAAGAGCGGAAAATATTACGTTAGTATATAATACGGACAAAACCCAAACAGGAAAAGCTGAAATGAGCCGTTTTCTTCTGCAACTGTTGATCGACCCGCAACTGAAAAATAAAATTAAGCGATTTTCACTTCAATCGTCTATCAAACCTTGGCAATCCGAACCGATAAAAATAGAAAAAAAAGATGCTTTGTTGGAGACGCTTAAAAACAAATACGATTTGAATACTTCGAAAGAAGCTTATCGTTTGTCGCCTACCGCGCTTAATTCGTTTATCAATTGTTCGTATAAGTTTTATTTGGAATACATCAAAGGATTACGGGAAAAAGAAGAATTGGCGGCCGAGTTGGATAATTCCGTTTTTGGTTCAATTTTTCACCGGGCGGCCGAATATCTTTATCTGAAAATAGGAGATAATCAATGTGCAGAGCTTCAAGCGCCCTTGACTGTACATTATTCCGATTTTGACGATTATCTTGAGCATCCTCACCTTATTCGAAATTTAGTGTTAATGGCTTTTGAAAAGGAATATTTTAAAGGACGGAAAGTTGTAGAAGAAGATTTCAATGGCGAACAATTGATTAATTTCCATGTAATTTGTAAAATGTTGGAACGGTTGATTTTATTTGATCGTCGGCGTACGCCTTTCATTATTCGCGGTTTGGAATGGGAGGTAAGTGGTCTTTTTTCTTTAGAAAAAAGAAATATTCTGCTCAATATCGGAGGGATCATAGATCGTTTGGAAGAAAAAGAAGGAAAATATTATATTTTAGATTATAAGACGAGTGGGAAGGCGAAAGATTATAAGACATTGGAAGATCTTTTTGAACAAAAAAACGACCGTGCATCTCATATTTTCCAAACCTTTGTGTATGCTTCCGCTTTGCTTCAAAAAGAGCATTTCAACGGGCCTGTGATTCCCGGATTAATCTATATGCAACAAGCTGGAAAAGAAGATTATTCGCCGGTTGTGTTGTATGATAAAGAACCGATTGAAGATTTCAGAAATTTGGAAACTGATTTTAAACAATTGTTATTGAATAAGGTAGATGAGTTGTTTGATCCTGCGGTTCCTTTTCAACAAACAGACGCAACCAAAACTTGTGAGTATTGTAGTTTCAGGGAAATGTGTAACCGGTAATTTCGCCGTTGTAAAAGAAAAAAACAGTCCTTTCTTTTTAAGAAAGACTGCTTTTTTCCGAGTTATTAACACGTCATTTTTTCAAACGGGATAGAAATTTATAACGACGTTCTTTTCAAAAACCGTTTTATTTTTTTCCGCAAGATTTGGTTTCCGCAGTTGCTTCTTTTTTAGCACAACAAGCTTTCTTTTCACCGTTTTCTTTTTTGCTACATGTTGCTTCTTTCTTTTCGCATTTTTCTGCTTTTTTCGCTTCCGTACATTCTTTTTTGCCTTTTTTCGCTTCCGTACATTCTTTTTTAGTTACTTTGCTATATTCTTTTTTAACATCTTGAGCGCTAACAGACATTGATATAGCTAAGACTGCTACCATTAAGAAAGAGAATAATGTTTTTTTCATATTCACGTACTTTATTTATTTGTTAATATTCGTAGCAAAGGTAGAGTAAAATTTTAAAATGACAAGAGTAAGGCAATTAAATTATCCTAAATAATGTGATGATGTGCTAATGCTCTAATAAGGTTTCATTCCATTGGCACAAGGATAGTTTTTTTCCATCGAATACAGCATACGAAAAGTATTGCATCCAATCACCGATTATCATCATCCGAGTTTTGTGGTTAAGCATTAGATCCAGCATAATGTGCCGATGTCCAAAGATGAAATAATCAATATCCGGACGTTCTTGGAGGTATTTTTTGGCGTAAAGGACCAAATATTCTTTGTTTTCTCCGAAATAAGGCGCCGGATGCGCAATATCTTTTTCTCTGTTGTGTTTGGCCCACCGGTGGGCAAAACCGATTCCCAGGCGAGGGGGAAAACAGGCAAAGAGAATTTGGCAAATCCGGTTATGAAAAATGGATCGTATCAATCGAAAAGAGCGGGAACCGTCTCCTAATCCGTCTCCATGAGCTAAATAGAATTTTTTTCCTTTGATTTCGGTTATGAAAGGCTTTTTATGAACAATAACGCCGATTTCTTGCGGTAAATAATCGAAGACCCAAATATCGTGATTTCCCGTAAAAAAGTGAATTTCAACGCCATGATCATGCAATTCGGCTATTTTACCTAAAAAACGGGTAAATCCGCGCGGAACCACTTTCTTGTATTCAAACCAAAAATCAAAAATATCTCCTAACAAGTAAAGGACGTCGACTTCTTCTTTTATGGAATCAAGCCAACGAACAAATCGTTTTTCGGTTTCTTGAGGAGGTTCGAAGATCGTTGACCCCAAATGAATGTCCGATGCAAAATAGGTTTTACAGGGAACGGTCATTTTACAAAAATCCTAATTCCAGTTTCGCTTCTTCACTCATCAGTCCTTGATGCCATTCCGGTTCAAAGACAATCTTTACGTCGACGTCTTTGACTTCCGGAATAGATGCTGTTTTCATTTTCACATCTTCCATGATAAAGTCGGCAGCCGGACAAGCCGGTGCTGTCAAGGTCATTGTAATCGTCACATTTTTATTGTCGTCGATATCTACGTCGTAGATTAAACCCAAGTCATATATATTCACAGGAATTTCGGGATCGTAAACGGTTTGCAGCATTTTAACGATTTTCTCTTCTAATTCCATCCAATTGTTTTCCATATTTGGAATTGTTTAAGGACGCAAAGATAAAATGAAATTTTCGGATTACACACAAACGCATAAAATTTTCTTCACAAAATTTATAGAAGACAATGTACAAAAAAATTCTTTGTCTAAAAATACTGTTTTTGAATCGGTTTGCAACTTTTCTGTGACTTTTTTCATCAATGCTTGTTTCCACCGGTCTTAAGGGATGCGAAATAAATAATTTGTAATGATTTTACAGGTGGCGCGAAAGCACGAAAGCACGAAGGCGCGAAAGCACGAAAGCACGAAAGGACTTGACTGCTTATTAGAACACGGATTTTTTCATCACTAAAATACTTTTTTGAACATTTTTTTACCATTCATCATATTTTCGTAATAAGTATGATATTATTTTAAAATAATAACTACTTTTGTATATAATTATAAACATTTATACATTAGGAGTTTTGACAACAATATTATATTCATAGAGAATAAAATATAAATATCTATTTTATATTTCTAAATTTCTAATATACAGTATTGCAGTTTTATTGTTTTGGTTCGCAATTCGCAGAAGTCGGGTTATCTTAATAAATCGGAAAGCGATGTTTCAATGTTTTTAATTTATTGAGTTAGTAAAAATAGAGTATTTAATTTAAAGTAAATTTTTATGAAGAAGAAATTTTTCTTTTTGTTTGTGGCTTTGTCTGTTTCACTTTTAGTCAAAGCCGATCCTGTAACCGTTTCCGTTCCCGCTGCCGGAACGTTGAAAACAACGTTGGAAGGGAGTTACACATTGACTGATATTACGGAACTGACGGTTACCGGAACTATTGACGCCCGGGACTTCAGAACGATTCGAGATGATTTATCCGGTCTGGAAAAATTAGATCTTAGCGGAACAACCGTTGTGGAGTACATCGGAGATAAAGGAACGGGTTTTAATCCATTGAGCGGTGCTGACACGAATAAAACTTATCCGGCGAACACCGTTCCCGAATATTCATTTTATGTTTCGGCTATTAGAAGCATATTGGGAGGTGAAATCGCTCCCGAAAAGAAACTCAAACTGCAATCCATTCAGTTACCCTCCGGTATAACAGCTATCGGCAATTACGCTTTGGGTAAACAGTTGAATTTGATGTTGACAACATTGGATTTAAGCGGCTATACACAGTTGGAAAGCCTCGGAGACTATGTTTTCTATCAAGACAGCACGCTGGTTTCCATTATTCTTCCGTCTTCGATAACATCTATCGGAAACAGCGCTTTTCAAGATTGTGCCGTCCTGGCATCGTTCACAGTACCGGCATCTACCACGATATTGGGGTCAAATTTGCTTTCGGGATGTATCAGTATCAGCGCGATTGACTTTCAAGCTCCGTCTTCGTTGACCGCCATTAGCTCCGGTTTTTTTGCCGGAATGGCTAATCTGAAAAAAGTAGTCATTCCCGCGTCAATAAAAACATTGCCTGTCAACGCTTTTATTTACAATACGAACGCCTATTTTACTGGCGACTCCATCGGCGTTGACCCTGCCAATACGGTCTTTTCAAGCGTCGACGGCATTTTGTACAATAAAGCGCAAGATACGCTGCTCGTCTGTCCCGCAGGATTATCCGCACCTTCCATCCTTTCGACGGTAAAAGACATAGGAGATGCCGCTTTCCGCTACGGCGCGTTGACCCGTATCAACATCCCTGCTTCGGTTCAAACCATTGGAACGAATGCTTTTTCCAACTCGAAGATAGCTACTTTGTCTTTCGACGACAATTCGGCATTGGAAACAATCAAAAATCAGGCATTTTACCGCGATACATTTTTAGTTGCCGTCAATCTTCCGGCCTCTCTGAAAACCATAGGAAATGAAGTTTTCAATGGTGATCTTACCTTGAAGACAATCGCTTTACCGGCAGGAATCACCACCATTGGAAATACCGTATTTGCTTACTCCAGCTTGGTTAGCGCAGATTTTTCCGCCTTAACCAACCTGTCGAGTTGGGGAACCAGTACTTTTCAACGTTGTGACAGCCTGGTTTCGGTAAAACTGCCTCCAAACTATGAAACGATTCCGGGAAATACATTTAATGCCTGCATATCGCTGAGATCCATTGAAATTCCGGCGAGTGTCAAAACGATCGGCGCTTCTGCATTTTCGTCTTCCAAGCTTGAAACGGTTACTCTTCCCGAAGGACTTGAAACCATCGGTGCCACCGCTTTTTCCATAACGCCGTTAAAATCGGTTTTTATACCGAAATCGGTAACGACTCTCACAATGGGTTCCGGTTCTCCGTTCAACCGGATTCCCGGAAGAATTACGGTAGATGTGGAAAATCCCAACTATTCAAGTATTGATGGAATATTGTACAATAAGGATACAACGGTTCTGATTGAAGCGCCCACATTCTTGTCCGGCGCTTTTGTTGTTCCCAAAACCGTAACCACAATTGAAACTTATGCATTCCAATTTGATTCTTTACTGACTTCCATCGAATTGCCGGCGTCTCTGCTGGAAACGCAGCCCATTAAAAACTATGCATTTGCCGGATGTACCGCTTTAGAGCGAATCATTGTGAAAAGTCAAACTCCGCCGACTTTTACAACCAATCAATATCCGTTCGGCAGCATGTCGCAGACTACTTGCACGCTTTATGTTCCCAAAGGAACGGTGGACGCTTACCATGCGGCTAATAGATGGAAAGATTTTACTTCCATTAAAGAAGCCGGCCTGTTCTATGATTTGGGCTACGGCTATCCTTCCAAAATTTCACCGAATGGAAAATACCTGACGGGGTCGTTGTCCACCTTGTGGGAAAACAAAGAGAACGGCGATAATACCCTCATTACTATTCCTCTGGGTGAAGGAACGCAAGATGTTAACGACGATGGCGTTGTTACCGCTAACTTTGCGGACAATACTTATCTGGTAAACAGCAGTCCCATTATCAGTGGAGGCGTTTATAAAGACGGAACATGGTACAGTCTGGGACTGGGCCGGTATGGAACTACCACCGGCAGTACGGAAGCGGGTAGCCATGTGAATGCTATTACCGCCGACGGGTGGGTGTTTGGCATGTCGAATGAAAAGAACAATGTGGCAAAAGTCATTCCGATGGTCTGGAAACCGGACGAAACGGGACAATATACCGATACGCTGGTTTACAGTTTCCCGGAAGACAACCTGCCTGTTGTCGATCGAACGCAGGGGACACGTTTCTACGATGCATCCGCTGATGGCGCGATAGCCTGCGGCTGGGCGGTACAGGCATCCACATTTGGCGGCCGTCAATCCATTGTATGGACTTCGCCTACCGAATATAAGATCATTGCTCCCGAAACAATCGGTGAAGCGCACGACGTCAGCCCCAGCGGGAAATTTGTAGCGCTTACCACAGCCCGGAAAGCAGCTCTGTATTATGTGGAAAAAGATTCCTTAGTCGTTTTTGGACCGGACGAAACGGTTGCGTCTGCCGTTTCCGACGACGGCACGGTCGTTGGTTTCCGGAATACGGTAGCGGGAGGACGTAAGGGCTTCATCTGGTCAGACAAGCTGGGTTATATCGAATTGAAAGATTTCATTGAAAAATATATGCCCGAAATAACCTTGTCCGAAGATTTCCGGTTCTCCAACGATGAAAGCGACTTTTACATGGACGTCCCGATGACGATTTCCGGAGACGGTCTGGTAATCGCCGGATGGCGCGGTGCAGGAGTCATTCGCAAGACTTGGGTAATCACTTTGCCGGCTCCCCTGGATTTGATCAGCCGTCCGTTTGCCCTGACAGCTTATGCCGATCCGCAAACCCGGAATGTGGTGGAACTGAACTGGTCGGCGCCGGAAGAAATCGGTACGCATGATCTCGACTTTTACGGCGTTTACCGGAATGATTTACTCATTGCCCAAATCGAAAGTGATCAAACAAGCTATACCGACAACGATGCGCCGTCTGGTTATGTTTCTTATTCTATTTCAGCTATTTATGACTATGATGCGAATACTTCGACGTTCCGGGAATCGAATAAGTCCGAGCCGGTTCAGGTCGCAATTGTGGATAACTACGACTTGCCTTTCTACGATGGATTCGATAACGGCAATTACGGGACGAATTACTGGGAAGTATCGCCTTCGGCTATTGCCGGCGGCTGGACGTATGCTCGCAGTTACAAGAGCGCTTTGGGAAATTCGGCCAGTTTCGTAACGGTAGGAGATAAGTCGACCTATTCGCATACGCTGGCAACCAAACCGCTGGATGCAACCGGTCAAACGACGGTGATCGCATCGTTCGTATATGAAATAAACGCAGTCGCCGGTTTGTTGGTAGGCATAAAAGATACGGTTCATTTCGAAGTGGCTGATATTCAAGGTACGGAATGGACAACTGTAAAATCATACGTATTATCTTCGGTTCATGCATGGGAAACAGAAAGTTTGGATATAACCGACCTGGTAAAAGAGACGGTTTTCAAGGCACGTTTCCGTGCTGTTTCCGGAGCCAATCGGAACTATATGTCGTTCAATGTGGATGAATTTGCAATTGCAATCGCTCCGTCAATTGCTCCGTCAGGAGTCAAGGCCGAGCGGAAAGCTACAAGTTCCGATGTCGAAATCGTCTGGCAGGATCCTTCCGGTTCGTACGGTTTAACGTATGCACAGTCTCCCAAAAGAAGCACCACCTTGGGAAATAATGGACATCCTTTCATTGCCGTCAACAAATTTGACCCCGCAGATTTGACGGCTTACAAAGATTTGTATTTGACTTCTATTTCTGCATATATCAACGCGAAAGGGAGAAGTGCAATCGCAGATACAAAATTGAAACTGGCGGTTTTCGCCGGCGACAACAGGCTTGTTACCCAGGAAATAGAAAGCTTTGAAGGCGATGCATGGAACACGTTTGCGTTGAACACTCCGCTGCAAATAACAGCCGATGCAGCATTGTCGTTCGGTATCGAAGTCGCCGAACACGATTCGCTGAGTTTTCCGATGGCAAGCGATAACATACAGGGTATCACCGGAAAAAGCGACGCTTTCTCCGAAGATGGCGGTATAACCTGGCAAACGCTGGCCGATTGGAACTACCCCTACAGTTGGCTTATCATCGGGAACGTGCGGGAAACAGCCGCCGATTCCGAACGCGCCCCGGATATTCTGGGTTACGAAGTCTATCGCAACGACGAGAAAATCAATACGGGATTAACTTTCAGACAAACTTTTGTTGATACGACATTGTCCGGTACGGAAGAAGCAGCCTGTTACAAGGTGAAAACCTGTGCTGTTTTCGGTGGCATATCCGGTTTTTCGGATGAAGGTTGCTTGAGCATAATAGATGCTAT
The DNA here is from genome assembly GCA_031259075.1 of Dysgonamonadaceae bacterium. GTDB lineage: Bacteria > Bacteroidota > Bacteroidia > Bacteroidales > Azobacteroidaceae > Azobacteroides. The sequence goes on from JAIRLY010000124.1 coordinate 15,372, forward strand.
TGCTTTGGTTCCGGCTGAAAATATTGCGATCTATCCGAATCCGGCCGGCGAATGGATACAGGTTGATGGCGACTTTTCAACGCTTACTTTCTTTGATTTGAACGGACGCAAAGTTCTGGAAGCGAAAGAAAGTCCGGTGAAAATAAAATCACTGAACGTCGGTACGTATGTCGTGGAAATAACGACTGCCAACGGATCGAGAGTCCGGTCGAAAGTAATTGTCAGGAAATAAACGGGTAATGGCCTGAAATTTTTTAGAGAAAGGCTGTCTGAAAAAGATTTTTCAGACAGCCTTTTTACGTTGTAAACCCAATTTAAATAACAGATAATCAATAAATTAGATTCTTATATTAATGGAGTCTGGACATCATCTTAATTAAGAATGGAGAAAGGGGAGACCGAAGGTCTTCCGAACACGACTGGGCATTGCCCAGCGCTAATGATTACAGGGCTTTCAGCCCTTAACCGTACGGCTATGCCTGACGGGACAGAAGGTAATGTGTTTTTTCGAACACGACTGGAGTTTTCGCCGAACAAAAGAAAGCCGCAGGCTTTCAATATGAATAACCCCCAATGAAGCGAAGCGATTGGGGGCAAACGGAATGTCGGCGACATTTTCAACCCCGAAGCGGGTTGAACGACTGAAAGGATTTGAGTTGGAAACGATGAGTTCAAAGTTCAACCCCTGAAACGGGGTTAGGGGAGAAGAAGATACTCTTTTTCCCCAATTGCTTCGCTTCATTGGGGGTTATTCATATTGAAGACCTTCGGTCTTCCAAACACGACCGAGACTTGCGCAGCAAGCGTAATTGTGTCTCGCGACAATCTGAGTTGTTCCCGTTGAAATCATTTACGAAAAATAATTCTTCTTTTATTTTTTATTTCGAAAAATCTCATTACTTTTGCTCGATTTTATTAAAAAAATGACAAAGTGTTTATTTTTATGACACAATAAAAAACAGATTTTATAAGGATTTAAAATATTAATTTAGAAAGCGTTAGCTTTTATTCTTGGACTTAGAAATCTCGACAATTTCGGCAGTAACAGGAATAAGTTGTTAAACGTTCACGTTGGATGCGTGGACTCAACTTGTTTGTTACTGCAGGTAGTCGAGAACCTCTAAGTCGAATAAAGTTAAAAGTTCCACGCTTCATAATTTTAAAACGCTTCTCTTCGGGACTTGGAAAGCAACTTTAAAGAATTAAGAGTTATGAATTATAAGTCATGAGCTAAGGTTCTTCCTGTCTCATCATCACTTATTC
>JAIRLY010000133.1 GCA_031259075.1 Dysgonamonadaceae bacterium
TAAAACGAAGCAGAATGAAGCAGTTCGCTCGTTTCTATATCGTTACCCGTTTATACTTTCCTTTTGAATAAAAAACTGTTTTTTAGGGGTTAACAAAAGAATTTTTTGTACATTTGTAACTTATTTAATTTTCATTATTATATGAGACTAATAGTACAGGAAGATTATCAATCTCTATCGGAATGGATTGCATATTATGTAGCCTCTCGAATCAAGAAAGCAAGCCTTTCACTTTCTCAACCTTTTATTCTTGGGTTGCCTACCGGTTCTTCTCCTTTTGGAATGTATCAATGTTTAATTGAATTATACAAAAAAGGTATTGTTTCTTTTGAAAATGTAATTACATTTAATATGGACGAATACGTAGGATTACCCGAAAACCATTCACAGAGTTATCACTACTTTATGTGGAATAATTTTTTTGATCATATTAATATCAAAGCAGAAAATGTGAATATTTTGAACGGAAATGCGAAGGATTTGGATGCTGAATGTGAGCGATTTGAAACAAAAATTAAGACATTGGGCGGAATTGATTTGTTTTTGGGTGGGATTGGGCCAGACGGTCATATTGCGTTCAATGAACCGGGTTCTTCCCTAACATCAAGAACTCGGGTCAAAACGCTTACAACCGACACCATCATTGCTAATTCCCGTTTTTTCAACAGTGATATAAATCAAGTTCCGCAAACCGCGTTAACGGTAGGTGTCGGAACAATCATGGACGCGAAAGAAGTATTAATTATGGTAAACGGACATAACAAAGCTCGCGCGCTGGCTCAAGGAATTGAAGGTCCGGTCAGTCAAATGTGGACTATTTCGGCGCTGCAAATGCATCCGAATAGTATTATTGTTTGCGACGAACTGGCTTGCAACGAATTAAAAGTAGGAACTTACCGATATTTCAAAGATATTGAAAAAAAGAATCTGGATTATAAAACACTATTATCTTAAATTTATTTCTATATTTGCAAATTAATTGTTAAACTAATAAATAAGTCTCTATGACTACACAGAAACAACAACAAAGCAACACTGTTGCTATTATCATGATGATCTTGCTTTTCGGTATGATCTCATTTGTTACTAATCTTGCAGCCCCGATGGGTATTGTATTAAAAAATCAATTTGGCGTTTCCAATTCACTGGGAATGTTGGGAAATTTTATGAATTTTCTGGCTTACGCGGTAATGGGAATTCCTTCGGGTATGTTGCTACGAAAAGTAGGCTACAAAAAAACCGCATTAATAGCTATCGTAGTAGGATTTATGGGTGTTGGTATCCAATTTTTGTCGGGAATTGCCGAAAGTTTTTATATTTACCTGACGGGAGCGTTCATATCGGGTTTTTCGATGTGCATGTTGAATGCCGTTGTAAATCCGATGCTCAATACTTTAGGTGGCGGTGGTAAAAAAGGTAACACGTTAATACAAGTCGGCGGTTCATTTAATTCGTTAATGGGAACTTTAGTCCCCTTGTTGGTAGGACTTTTGGTGGGAACAGTAGCTAAAGCCTCTATTCCTGATGTTAATCCTGTATTATTTATTGCAATGGGAATTTTTGCTTTAGTAGGAATTGTCCTGTTTTTCGTAAAAATACCCGAACCGGTATCAACTATTAACAGAATCGTTAAAGGCGAAAAATCCAAATATAGTCCTTGGTCGTTTCGTCATTTTGTTTTGGGAGCCATAGCCATTTTCGTCTATGTCGGCGTTGAAGTGGGTATTCCCGGTACAGCCAATCTGTTTATGACTTCGTTTACAACCGAAGAGGCGCAAGTAACGGTTGCCGAATACCAAAAACAACAATCCGACATCGCTTATTTAAAGCAATTGGAAATAAACGACGAAAACAATAAAGATGAAAAGTCTTATACTCCTCAGATAATTAAGAAAAATACATACGAAAGCGCTCAAAAAATAGTTGAAGGCAAAACAAAACCGGGATTGGGAATTGCAACCGGAATTGCGGGCGGTGTAGTTGGTTTCTATTGGTTGTTAATGCTTGTCGGACGACTAACAGGCGCTGCTATCGGCTCAAAAATATCCAGTAAAATCATGTTGACGGTTGCTTCGAGTGTCGGAATCATTTTAGTCCTTGCCGCTATTTTTTCACCTATAACTGCCAAAGTGTCTATGCCGGCTTTTGATACAAGTGGCGGAGCGTTGTCAATCGGGATTGTCGAAGTTCCAATTAGTTTTATGTTCCTTGCATTAGTGGGTATTTGCACGTCGGTAATGTGGGGCAGTATTTTTAATCTGGCAGTAGAAGGATTAGGTAAATATGTTGCGGAAGCGTCAGGCATCTTTATGATGCTTGTTGTAGGCGGAGGTATTATTCCTTATGTACAAAACCTGATTGCCGATGAAATAGGATTTATGTTAAGTTACTGGTTGATGTTTGCTTGTCTGGTATACTTGTTTTTCTACGCTGTGACAGGCAGTAAAAATGTAAACAAAGATATACCTGTAGAATGAACGGGTAATTGAAGTATTGATAATCCCTAAATCTTTAAAGAAACTTTCGAAACTTACAGGGATTTAGGGATTATTGATAATGTAGTTGCCGGTTGTTAATTATTCCTTGTTCAAGTGTACTGTTAATTGAGGGAAAGGTATTTCGATGCCTTGTGCAGCAAAAGTCTTGTATATCTGTTCATTGATGTTATAATAGACATCCCAGTAGTCGGAAAGGTTGACCCACACGCGAATTTGAATATCTACTGAACTTTCATTCAACGTTTTTAATACGATGAGAGGCTTCGGATCAATCAAGATCCGCTTATCGGTTTTCAAAACACCTAAAATTATTTCTTTCGCTTTATTATAATCAGTACCATAATCCACGCCGATTACCCATTCCACTCTTCTGGTTTTCTGTTCATTATAATTGACGATAATATTTGAACTCAACCCTCCGTTGGGTATAAATACGGTACGATTATCGGCTGTAACAATTACAGTATTGAATATTTGTATTTCTTTTACCGTACCTTCCTGTCCTTGTGCTTGGATATAATCACCTATTTTATAAGGGCGAAAAAGCAATATCATCACTCCCCCGGAAAAATTTTGAAGTGTTCCGCTTAATGCCATACCTAATGCAACTCCTACTGAAGCTAATAAGGCTACAAATGAGCTATTGTTGATTCCTAAAATATTAACAATCATAATCAACAGCGCTGCAGTAAGAATAATATTGATCAAACTTTTAAGAAAAGATGCAACAGAAGGATCAAATTGTTTACTGCTCATCAATTTACCAATACCATAGTTGATGTATTGGATGATTTTTCGTCCTACAATATATATAACGATACAGATGGCCAGTTTTACACCAAAATGAAATGCTTCATAGAGCAAGGAATCTATCAAATCCGACCAGGAAATAGACTTTAAATCAATATCTTTTAAAGAAGTCATTGCGTATAATTAAAAATGTTATTACCTTTGAGACTGTAAAATTAATTATAATGCTTAGAAGGATAAAATATTTTACATTTTTTTATATAACAATTCTTTTTTTTGTTACAAATCTTCAAGCTCAATCGCTTGAAGATGCCCGTAAATTATACTTGGAAGGAAAATACGCAGAAGTTTTACCGATATTTGAACAACTTGTAAAATCTTCTCCTAAAAACGCTTCTTATAATCAATGGTATGGCAATTGCCTGCTTGAAACAGGAAATCCTGAAAAGGCAGAAGAATTTTTACAATTAGCAGCGTCTAAAAAAATTACAGAATCGTATGCTTCATTAGGTAAAATGTATTATCTACTTTATAAATTTGAACAATCGGTAACGGCTTACACTCAATATTCGGAACTGTTAATAAAAGAAAAAAGAACAGTAGAAACCGCAAAAATCGATTCTTTGCTCCAACGTTCCAAACGAGCGGCGAGATTGCTTTCCCATTGTGAAGATATTCAGATAATAGACAGTATTATTGTTGATAAAAACATTTTTCTGAGCGCTTATTACTTAAGTAAAGAAAGCGGTTCTTTGGAAAATAACGAAGGACGGATTATTTATGAAAATCCGTTGAGAAATAAGCGTTATTTTGCGGATAAAAAAGAAAACAGATATTATCGTCTTTATTCTGAAATCAAGTTGCAAAACAAGTGGAGTGATAAAAAAGAATTGAATTTAGCTCTTGATTTACTTGAAAACAACAATTATCCGTTTGTATTGCAAGATGGACTAACAATGTACTTCGCTTCTACAGGGAGTTCTTCTATCGGAGGATACGATTTATATGTTACCCGTTATAACCTGAATAATGATACTTACTTGACGCCAAATCAGTTGGGAATGCCGTTTAATTCTATTGCCAATGATTATATGATGGCTATTGATGAAATAAACAATATTGGTTATTTTGCAACCGATCGTTTTCAACCGGAAAATCAAGTAATTATTTATACTTTTATTCCGAATGAAGAAATTATTTCTCTACATACCGACCACGAAGAAAAATTAATTTCGCGAGCCAAAATTGCTTCTCTTCAAGATACGTGGAAACCGAATGTGGACTATAAGGTATATTTGGAACAGGCAAAAAATAATATTTCAAAGGAAAATATGAAAACGACCAAAGATTTTTTCTTTGTGATCAATGATGATATAATGTACAATACATTAAATGATTTTAAAAACGATGCAGCCAAACAGGCGTTTATAAAAGCGAGAGAATTGAAAAAAGCGGTTGATAACTTGCAGAAAGAATTGGATAATTTACGCTTGGAATATGCCAAATCAAATAGCAATAAAAAACGAAATTTGCAATCTGATATTTTATCGAAGGAAGAACTTCTTTATGATTTATTAAATCAATATGAACAAATTACAATGGATGTTCGTAACCTTGAAATAAAATTTATAATTCGGAACACATAAACTTATAACATATATGGACTTATTGATTGTCATTATTCTTTGTTTATTGGGAATTTTTCTGATTTTAGTTGAAATATTTCTTATTCCCGGGATAACAGTTACCGCCGTGCTGGGAGGTCTCTTTACCGTTGGTGGAATTTATTACGCTTTCAGTCATTTGGGAGCGACAGCCGGTTTTGTCACCTTAATATTAACATTGCTTATTATCGGAATTGCATTTGTTTATCTGGTGAAATCCAAAGCATTGGATACTATTGCTTTAAAAACGAATATTAATTCGACGGTTGCCTCTAAAGAACCCCTGTCTATTTCTGAGGGAGATAAAGGAATCAGCCTTTCCCGCCTGAATCCGATAGGAAAAGTAAAAGTAAATAATATTGTCATAGAAGGAAAATCAATAGGCGATTTTATTGATGAAAATACTGAAATAGAGGTTGTTAAAGTAAAACCTACGCAGTTAATTGTAAAAACTAAATAATTTTAATAATAATAATATGGAAGCAGGAGCATTTATTTGGATTGTTCTTTTTGTAGCAGCAGTTATTTTGCTGTCTATATTTTTTTACTATGTACCTTTTGTATTGTGGATTAATGCAAAAGCGTCCGGAGTTAACATCTCTTTGTTACAACTCTTTTTGATGCGATTAAGGAAAGTACCGCCTCCAGTAATCGTAAACGCTATGATTGAAGCTCATAAGGCCGGTTTGAAAAATATTACACGAGATCAGTTGGAAGCCCACTACTTGGCGGGCGGTCACGTAGAACGGGTTGTTCATGCATTGGTATCTGCCGAAAAAGCAAACATTGATTTGACTTTCCAAATGGCAACAGCTATTGATTTAGCCGGTCGTGATGTATTTCAAGCTGTTCAGATGTCGGTTAATCCGAAAGTGATTGATACACCGCCTATTGCGGCAGTAGCTAAAAACGGTATTCAACTTTTGGTAAAAGCTCGTATTACCGTTCGTGCGAATATCAAGCAATTGGTCGGCGGCGCGGGTGAAGAAACCGTTATCGCACGGGTAGGAGAAGGAATTATTTCTTCTATCGGTACGGCAGAAACACACAAAGAGGTTTTGGAAAACCCGGATAGCATTTCTAAAGTAGTATTGAAAAAAGGTTTGGATGCCGGAACGGCATTTGAGATCTTATCCATTGATATTGCAGATATTGATATAGGTAAAAATATCGGCGCCGAATTGCAAATGGATCAGGCGCAAGCAGATAAAAACATTGCACAGGCTAAAGCTGAAGAACGCCGTGCAATGGCTGTAGCTTCCGAACAGGAAATGAAAGCAAAAGCGCAAGAAGCTCGTGCAAAGGTGATTGAAGCGGAAGCAGAAGTTCCAAAAGCAATGGCCGAAGCATTTAGAAACGGTAACTTGGGTATCATGGATTATTACAAAATGAAAAATATCCAAGCTGACACGGAAATGCGTGAAAACATCGCAAAACCAACGAAAACTTCAAATAAACCGTTAAAAGAATAATTTTTAAAGTTATGAGTTATGAGTTGGATTATTATAATTCATGACTCATAACTCGTAATTCATACATAATATATGAGAATTATTCCTCCTGATGAACTGCCGATAAATTCGGATGGTTCTGTTTTTCATCTTCATTTATGTCCGGAACAATTAGCGGATAAAATAGTGATGATGGGTGATCCGGCGAGAGTACCGATGGTAGCTTCTTATTTCGATCACATTGAATTTCACCAACAAAATCGTGAATTTCGAACCATTACCGGAGTATATAAAGGAAAACGAATTACAGCCTTATCGCATGGTATCGGCTGTGATAATCTGGATATTGTGATGACGGAATTGGATGCTTTAGCCAACATTGATTTGAAAACACGGGAAATAAAAAAAGATTTTCGTTCATTGACTTTGGTGCGGATTGGGACTTCCGGCGGTTTGCAACCTTTTGTGCCGATAGGCTCTTACGTAGTTTCGGAAATTTCGATGGGTATGGATGGGTTAATCTTTTTCTATGAAGGCGGAAGAGATTTGAACGATTTCGACTTGACCGAAGAATTTACTCAACATACAAAATGGAACAAATTGTTGGCTGTTCCCTATTTCGTTCATTCCGATAAAGACTTAATAGAACAAATAGGATTTGATATGATAAAAGGAATAACTGTTTCAGCTAGCGGATTTTACGGCCCTCAAGGCCGACAAGTTCGTTTGGGACTAAGCAGTCCGGAACAAAATGTTCGTTTGGAAACGTTTAAATATAAGAATTTGAAAATCTGTAATTATGAGATGGAAAGTTCGGCGCTTGCCGGATTAGCCAACTTAATGGGACATAAAGCCTTGACAGCATCTCTGATTATAGCCGGAAGATATTCGGGCGATATGAATACTGATTATAAAGGCTCGTTCGACGGATTGATTACAAAAGTATTAGAAAGAATATAAATAAAAAAATAATCATGACGAGTAATTCAACAATTTGTGCTGTATCTACTGTTCCGGGAGCGGGAGGAATTGCTGTAATTCGCATTTCAGGAAAGGAAGCTCTTTCTATAACCGATAAAATCTATGAGCCTGTAAAAAAAACAACTTCTTTTGTTCGACAGGAAACTCATACTTTAACTTTCGGGAAAATAATGAATAACGAAAATATTCTGGACGAAGTAATTGTAGCTGTATTTCGTGCTCCTAATTCCTATACAGGAGAAGATGCCGTTGAAATAACTTGTCATGGATCAATTTATATTCAACAAGAAATACTTCGATTATTAATCAAAAATGGTTGTCGTTTAGCTAAACCGGGCGAATTTACCCAACGCTCCTTTTTGAACGGCAAAATGGATTTATCGCAGGCTGAAGCAGTCGCCGATCTCGTCGCTTCTGCTTCCACTGCTTCTCATCGAATGGCTATGAATCAAATGCGGGGCGGATTTAGTAAAGAATTGCAAAATCTTCGTTCGCAATTGTTGAATTTCGTTTCTATGATCGAATTGGAACTGGATTTTGGTGAAGAAAACGTGGAATTTGCCGATCGTAGCCAATTATTAAGTTTAGCTTTGAATATTAAATTGACTATTACGAAACTGGTTAAATCTTTTCAATTAGGAAATGCAATTAAAAACGGCATTCCGGTAGTAATAGTCGGTGAAACAAATGTTGGTAAATCTACTTTACTCAATCATTTACTAAATGAAGAAAGAGCGATTGTTTCTGAAATTCATGGAACAACGCGTGATACGATCGAAGATGTAATCAGCATTAGCGGCATTTCTTTCCGTCTTATTGACACAGCCGGACTACGAGATACCGGCAATGAAATAGAAATTCTTGGAATTGAACGTACTTATCAAAAAATAGATCAAGCTTCTATTGTAGTCTGGATGATTGACGCTACTCAATTCAGTGAGAAAATTGAAAACGTAGCCGAGAAAATTATTCCCAAAACTAAAAATAAAAGACTGATAATCGTTATTAATAAAATTGACAAGCTCAGCACGGAAGAACGGTTGGTGCTTGATGACGAATTTCTTCCTCAGATACCGGCCAAACGTATTTATCTTTCCGCTAAATACAAACAAAATACGACCGAATTGGAAGAAGCTCTGATCAAAGCAGCCGACATACCTAAATTGAACGAAAATGATGTAGTTGTTAGCAATATACGCCACTACGAAGCTCTATCTAAAGCTCTTGAATCGATAAACAGGGTGGAAAAGGGTTTAAAAAAGGCAATATCCGGCGATTTCATTGCACAGGATATCCGCGAGTGTATGCATTATCTGGGGGAAATAACCGGCGAGATTTCTACGGATGAAGTGCTTGGAAATATATTCAAAAATTTTTGTATAGGGAAATAGTCCCCAAAATAAACCATAATTCAAAATTATTGCCAACGGCGAATTGAAAACAATTCGTGTCAACGAAAGAATTGTCAGGATAAGAAAAAGCGAATTGGAACAACTGCAAATCAAAACGCTTGCCCCCATAAAACACACCGTCGTCGAAATCAACAAAACCGTAGAAGATTACATTTCAGTTGAAGATGCCTTGCAGCAGTTCAAAATCTCAATGACTTGGTTTTACAACAAAATCAGAGGCAAAAACATTGTTCCTGTTATGATTAAAGGCAAAGCCCATTACCCGATACATCCTTTGCGGAAAATCTTTGCAAAAAAAGAGTATGCCGAAATTGTCGAATGGTGTACTGTGCAGGAATTGATGTCAATATACAATGTTTCAATGCAATATGTG
>JAIRLY010000189.1 GCA_031259075.1 Dysgonamonadaceae bacterium
ATGTAAATAATTTGTAACAATTCACCAAATTAAAATAATAAAATTAAATGTTTTTTTATGAAAAAAGTAATTTATGCATTAGGTCTTTTTTTGATTTGTATTTCTTGCAACAAATCCAAAAGTGATTATCAGATTGCGCAAGATAGCGAAACAGTATTAAATGAATTGGAAGAACGATATGATAAAGAAACGTTAGATTCCGCATCAATGATCCAATTGGAGAGAGAATATGAAGTCCAAATTGAGAAAGTAAAAGATGATTATACCCGTTTTTTTGAAAATAATATCAACGATGCGGCAACTCAAGAAATTTTTGCAACTTCCAAATGGGCGAGACGGCTTTCGCAAGAGCAAATGGAACGTATTTTAGTCAAAGCGGATGATGTATTCAAAAAAACTGAAATATATAAAACGTATAGCGAAAGACTATATAATATGAAAACGTCTGTTCCCGGCAATCCTTTCAAAGAAATTATTTCCAATGATCTGCAAGGAAACGAAATCAAACTATCCGATTATGCAGGAAAAGGAAAATACGTTTTGTTGGATTTTTGGGCAAGTTGGTGTCCTCCCTGTAGAGCCGAAATGCCTCATTTAGTCGAATTATATAATACATATAAAGATAAAAATTTTGAAATAGTCGGCTATTCTTTAGATAAAGAAAAAGAAGCATGGAAAAAAGGAATTGAACAATTAAACATCACTTGGCCGCAAATGTCGGATTGTGCATTTTGGGATTCTCCTGCGGTTAAATCTTATGCCGTGCAGGCAATCCCCTGTACTTTATTAATTGATCCGGATGGAAAAATCATAGAACGAGGCTTAGTAGGAAAAGAATTATCAGATAAAATTATCGCTTTAATAAAATAAAAACGGATATAAAAAAAATTTTAAAATATGTTATATAATATGTTTTTTTTTTGGCCGGTAATAAAAAAAACTCCATCTTTGCAGGCAGATAACCTAAAACAATCTTTTTGCCTTAAAAGACTAATGCCTATTAAAAACTGAATAAAAAGGACCCCTGTGAAGTGGGTCCTTTTGTATTTTCAACTAAAAAGGAGAAGAAAGAGAAAAGAGAGAAAGAGAGTCTGCATTTTTTGTTTTTCAAAAAAATCTCATTGTTTGTGTGCAGTTTTTAAATATGAATTGAAAAATTTCATGTAAATTTGTGTCCCAAAATACTAAACGAATCGACAAGAAATGAAACAAATTCGAAATTTCTGCATTATAGCGCATATAGATCATGGCAAAAGCACCTTAGCCGACCGTCTATTAGAATATACTCAAACGATAGACGGGAAAGCGATGCAAGCGCAAATTCTGGACGATATGGATTTGGAAAGAGAACGAGGTATTACAATCAAAAGCCACGCTATCCAAATGAAATACAATTATAAAGGAGAAGAATATATCCTTAATTTGATTGATACCCCAGGACATGTGGATTTTTCGTACGAAGTTTCCCGATCAATTGCAGCTTGCGAAGGCGCTTTGCTGATTGTAGATGCGGCTCAAGGGATTCAAGCTCAAACTATTTCTAATTTATACATGGCTTTGGAAAATGATTTGGAAATTATACCGGTATTAAACAAAGTCGATTTAATTAACGCAATGCCGGAAGAAGTAGAAGACCAAATTGTAGAACTATTAGGATGCGACCGGCAGGAAATACTTCGCGCTAGCGGAAAAACAGGAGAAGGAGTTTACAACTTGCTGGATGCTATTATAGAAAAAATTCCTGCTCCCAAAGGCGATCCGGAAGCTCCGCTCCAAGCTTTGATTTTCGATTCCGTATTCAATCCTTTCAGGGGAATCATCGCTTATTTTAAAATTGTTAACGGATCGGTAAGAAAAGGCGATTTAGTAAAATTTGTTGCAACCGGAAAAGAATATGAAGCCGACGAAGTCGGAATCCTCAAATTGGAAATGTCGCCCCGCGAAGAAGTGAGTTGTGGAGATGTCGGGTATATAATTTCGGGTATCAAAGTATCCAAAGAAGTAAAAGTAGGAGATACGATTACGCATGTCAAACGACCTTGCAGTAGTGCTATTGAAGGTTTTGAAGAAGTAAAACCAATGGTATTTGCAGGTCTTTACCCAATAGAAAGCGAAGATTTTGAAAACCTTCGTTCCTCCCTCGAAAAATTGCAGTTGAATGATGCTTCGTTGACTTTCCAACCGGAATCTTCCGTCGCTTTGGGATTTGGATTCCGTTGTGGATTTTTGGGATTACTACACATGGAAATCATTCAAGAGCGATTGGAAAGAGAATTCAACATGGATGTGATTACAACGGTTCCTAACGTTTCGTATAAAGTATATGACAAGCAAGGAAATTGGAAAGAAGTGCACAATCCGGCCGGATTACCCGATCCGACATTGATCGACCATATTGATGAACCATTCATTCGTGCTTCGGTAATTACAAGTACTTCTTATATCGGCCCGATTATGACGCTTTGTTTAGGAAAAAGAGGCGTTTTGGTAAAACAAGATTACATTTCCGGCGATCGGGTTGAGATTATTTACGACCTGCCGTTAGGAGAAATTGTAATTGATTTTTACGATAAATTAAAAAGCATTTCCAAAGGATATGCCTCTTTCGATTACCACATGCACGATTACCGGCCTTCCAAATTGGTGAAATTAGATATTCTTTTGAATGGTGAACAGGTAGATGCCTTATCTACTCTCACCCACTTTGATAATGCGGTTTCTTTTGGACGCCGGATGTGTGAAAAACTGAAAGAATTGATTCCCCGCCAACAGTTCGATGTAGCTGTTCAGGCGGCTATCGGAGCCAAGATCATAGCAAGGGAAACCATTAAAGCCGTCCGCAAAGACGTAACCGCCAAATGCTATGGCGGCGACATCAGCAGGAAACGTAAACTTCTTGAAAAACAAAAAGAAGGGAAAAAACGGATGAAGCAAGTAGGAAATGTAGAAGTTCCACAAAAAGCATTTCTTGCCGTATTGAAATTGGATTAAAAAATTTGTTTCGGTATGCTGTACATATCCCTCTATTTTCCGGACAACGCCTTAGATACCTCAAAAAAATACTTTTAAGAAAGTTGTAGTTTTTTTGCAAATCTTGCGCAACCGACACCGGACAAAACGTAGTGGAGTGAGGTAAACCGAATTTTATCGGCCTGTGTATATGTCAGAACTTTTATGTACATTTGCACTTCAAAAAAATCATAAAAATGAATTTAAGATGGCAAAGGAAATAAAAGAACTTACTCCAAGAAGCGAAAACTATTCTCAGTGGTATAACGATTTAGTTATTAAAGCCGATTTAGCCGAAAATTCGGCAGTCAGGGGATGCATGGTTATCAAACCCTACGGGTATGCAATATGGGAAAAAATCCAACGGCAATTAGACGATATGTTCAAAGAAACCGGACATGTCAATGCGTACTTTCCTTTGTTTATCCCCAAATCTTTTTTGAGCAAAGAAGCCGACCATGTGGAAGGTTTTGCTAAAGAATGTGCCGTAGTGACTCATTACCGTCTGAAAAACGACTCCAACGGAAAAGGCGTTGTGGTAGATCCCGAAGCTAAATTGGAAGAAGAATTAATTGTTCGTCCGACTTCCGAAACGATCATTTGGAGTACTTACAAAGGCTGGATTCAATCCTATCGCGACTTGCCCATTCTGGTAAATCAATGGGCAAACGTGGTTCGCTGGGAAATGCGTACTCGTTTGTTTTTGAGAACTGCTGAATTTCTTTGGCAAGAAGGACATACGGCTCATGCTACCAGAGAAGAAGCTGTCGAAGAAACTATAAAAATGCTGAATGTGTATGCCGACTTTGTTGAACAATATATGGCTCTCCCTGTAATAAAAGGAGTGAAAACGCCCAATGAACGTTTTGCCGGAGCAGTAGATACCTATTGTATTGAGGCGCTCATGCAGGACGGAAAAGCATTGCAAGCCGGAACATCTCATTTTTTGGGCCAAAATTTTGCAAAAGCATTCGATGTGCAATTCTTGGATAAAGATGGAAAACGAGACTATGTATGGTCTACTTCATGGGGGGTTTCTACTCGTTTGATGGGCGCATTAATCATGTCACATTCCGATGACAACGGTTTGGTGCTTCCTCCAAAATTAGCGCCTTATCAAGTTGTGATTGTTCCCATTTATAAAGATGAAGAAAGTTTGTCTGCTATTAATGAAAAAGTAACCGAAATTATTAACGATTTGAAAGCAATCGGAGTTAGTGTAAAATACGACAATACACAAAATAAAAAGCCCGGCTGGAAATTTGCAGAATATGAATTGAAAGGCATACCTGTCCGTTTGGCAATGGGCGCTCGTGATTTGGAAAACAAAACAATCGAAGTGGCTCGTCGCGATACGTTAACGAAAGAAACGGTTTCTATTGATAATATTGCCGTTTATGTAAAGAATCTGTTGAACGAGATTCAACAAAATATCTATCAAAAAGCATTGGATCATCGCAACGTTAAAACAGTTTCGGTGGATACTTACGATGAATTTAAAGAAAAAATCGAAGACGGCGGTTTTATTCTGGCCCACTGGGACGGAACTCCCGAAACGGAAGAATTAATTAAGGAAGAAACTAAAGCAACTATCCGTTGCATTCCTTTGAACGGCAATTTAACTCCCGGCGTGGATATGGTTACAGGAATGCCTTCAAAACAACGGGTTATCTTCGCAAGAGCATACTGATAAATCATCCGCTTGGATAGCTATAAAACCATAGCAACTGTTTCAAAAGGATATATAACCGAGCAAAGAAGCAAGTTTATATCTTTCGCTGTTCCTTTGCAAACTCCCGCACAAGTAAAGGAAATTGTTGCTAACTACCGGAAACAATACTACGATGCCCGACATGTATGTTGGGCTTATATGTTGGGAGCAGATCGCTGCCAATTTCGGGTCAATGACGATGGAGAACCGTCTTCTACTGCCGGCAAACCGATTTTGGGAGTTATCAATTCCAATGAATTAACCGATGTTCTAATTGTTGTAATCCGCTATTTCGGCGGAGTAAAATTAGGTACAAGCGGGTTGATTGCCGCGTATCGCGCTGCAGCCCAAGATGCCGTAAGCAATGCTCAAATCATTGAGAAAACAGTGAACGAAGATATTTTCATCACTTTTAAATATCCTTTCCTGAATAACGTCATGAAAATAATAAAAGAAGAGCAAGCCCAAATTCTTTTCCGGCAATTCGAGATAGATTGTGAAATGACCTTGCGTATTTGTCGAAGTGAAGCGGAAAAATTAAAAAATAAATTACGGAAAATAGAATCTGTTTCGATATTGATAAATTAATCTTTTATCTTCAAATCAGCCGTCATGTAATCCGCATTAAAAGAAAGCGGCAGTAAATCGGTAATTTTTTCGATTAGATAAATTGTTTTTTTTCCGTAGAGTAAAATACGTACCGGATGCTTATACCGGTTTTGTGTTTCTAAAATTACCTGACGACAAGCTCCGCATGGAGTAATCGGTTCATCTGTAAAATCGTTGTTAGTATAGGCGGCAATGGCAACGGCATTGACAATTTCATCCGGAAAGCGGGAATTGGCATAAAACAAGGCAGTCCGTTCGGCGCATAATCCGGAAGGATAAGCCACATTTTCCTGATTATTGCCCGTAATAATTTCATTGTTGCTTAATAAGACCGCTGCGCCGACTTGAAAATGGGAATAAGGAGCATAAGCATGCTGTGTCGCCTCTTTTGCTGCATCGATCAATTTTTTTTCACTCTGATTTAGTTCTTCATAAATACAAACGCTTATCTTTGCGGAAATATTCAAATTTTTCATGGCATTATTTTTGTGCAGACAAATATAATTTATTTTTTTTAATTATGAAAACATATAGCTATTTACTGTTGTTTTGTTTTTTTTCTATTTCAGTTCATCCGGTTTCGGCGCAAAAACGAATTCAATCTTATCTGGATTATATAGATAAATATAGTGACCTGGCGATTAAACACATGAATAGATATAAAATCCCAGCCAGTATCATTTTATCTCAAGGAATATTGGAAACCAAAGCCGGAAAAAGCAGCCTTGTAAAAGAATCTAACAATCATTTTGGGATCAAATGCCATTTGAATTGGAAGGGGGACCGGGTTTATCGAGCTGACGATAATCCTTATGATTGTTTCAGGAGTTACAATAATGCTGAAGATTCATTTGAAGATCATTCTCGTTTTTTGACGGTAGAACGCCGTTATGCTGACTTGTTCATTTTGGATATTAAGGATTATAAGGCATGGGCGCGAGGCTTGCAAAAGAAAGGATATGCTACCGATCCTGCTTATGCCAATAAACTGATCAAAATAATTGAACTTTATGAACTCTACAAATTGGACGCAAAAATAAAAGGATATACAAAAAAAGGAAGACCTACTATTTTCAATCGAACGCCTTATATTGATTATGGTTTGGTTTATGTGATTGCAGGAGTAAATGATAATTATGAAAAAATCGCAAACGACATGGGATTCAAGGTGAAAGATTTAATCAAATACAATGAAGTTCCTGAGGATTTTCCGGTTTTTGAAGGAGATATTGTTTTTTTGCAAAAAAAACATAAGAAAGCGCAACTCCCTTATTTTGAACATATAGTTCAGATAGGAGAATCCATGCATAAAATAGCTCAAAGATATGGCATGCAAGTAAAGTATCTGTATAAGCTGAATAAGAAAAAATTCGACTATATACCGGTAGAAGGTGATGTGTTACGGCTTCAATAAAATTACCGTTTTTTGTTCAATGCTTGCAACAAGTCTTCTTTTAAGTCTTCAACATTTTCCAATCCAACCGAAAGGCGCAACATGTCGGCTGGGACTTCTACCATTTTTTTATATTCATCGCTTAAAGTACCATAAATAGTAGATAGAGGATGAATGATAAGCGACTTGTTATCAAATAGATTAGTTGCTCTGCGAATTACCTTTAACCGGTTAATAAAAGAATAACAGGCAGCTTGGTCTTGCAGATTGAAAGTGAGCATAGCTCCGGGATATTCGCCGAATTGTTCACAACTGATTTTGTAAAAAGGATTGTCCGGTAATCCCGTATATTGGACGGATTTTATTTCAGGAAGTGTTTGAAGAAATTTCGCCAATTTTTTACAGGTTTCCGAAGCTCTTTTGAAACGCAAATCCATGGTTTCCAATCCTAAACTTTGCAAATAAGCGGTATGAGGCGACATGTAAGCGCCCAGATTTCGAGATATCTCAGTACGAAGTTTTACTGTAAACGCTTTTTTTCCTGCCTGTTGAGCCAAAATGTTCAAACGAGGCGAATTTGACCAATCGAAACTGTGATAATCAAGAATTAAACCACCTATACTTGTTGCACCTCCCGATATATATTTCGTACCGGATACAACTTCCAAGTCTACTCCGAATTTTTGAGCTTCGAATACAGGCCAGGGAATAATGGTAGAATCAACGATCAAAGGAACTTTTTTACTGTGAGCAACTTCTGCCAATGCTTTCAGGTCGGCAACCTCCATGTGCGGATTGGTGATGATTTCGGTAAAGACAGCGCACGTCTTATCATCTATATTTTTTGCAACATCATTTTTATCTAAAAGATTACAGAACCGGGCTTCTACTCCAAAAGCTTTCAATGTAAAAAGAAATAAAGAAAAGGTATTTCCAAACAAATGAGCCGAAGTTACAATATTAGAGCCGGCATAAGCAACGGTCATAAAAACATTGGAAATAGCCGCCATTCCCGAAGATACAGCTAACACATGAGCTGCTCCGGTGATTTGTTGGATACGATTTTCAAACGCTTCTACAGTCGGATTGGAAATTCGGGAATAAGTATGCTTACCCGATTTTCCCAGAAAAGCATCTTCCATTTCTTCGGCAGTATCAAATTCAAATGCAGCGCCCGAATATATCGGCATCGAAATAGAACCATGCGCATCTTCTCTCAAAAAACGCCGGTTTAATATTAGGGTCGAAATGTCTCTTGTCTCCTTATTCATTGTTTCATAAATTAAATAAAGGTACAAAGATACGTGAAAATTTTCAATTTACATAAAATCAAAGTGATGAACCGGACGGCCATCCGAGGGGAACGTACCGGATGGTTGTCAACGTGTCGCTGTCCAAAAAACGGCTGTTGCCCCGATTGCTGAACGTTCCCGGATTTGAGGGAATACTTATTCATCGGGGCAATACCGAAAATGATAGCTCCGGGTGCATCATCGTGGGAGAGAACAAGGTAGCGGGCAAAGTAATCAACTCTACGGGATACGAATTGAAATTGGTCGAGTACCTGAAAAAGGTAAAGGAGATAACGATTGAAATTGTATGAGGTAACGACATTAACGCCGTTAACAAAAGTGTTCTTTGACATGCTGTATTTACCGTAAATAATATGTTTTGTAGCATTGTAATATATTATTAACACAAAAATTTATTGGGTTTAATAATTAAATTGTTACTTTTGCACAGCGAAATAAATCATTTTACAATTAATAATTATGATTGACTTGTTAAAAGATGTCCAATCACCTGCGGGTTCTTTCGGATTTGTATTTTCTTTCCTTGCGCTTGCCGGATGGTTAATTTATTATATAACAAAAAAGGTCACTCAAATAAACTCCGACCACAGTGTTTTGACGGATAATATCAGCAAAACGAACGCTTATATTGACGAGATAAGAAGAGACTTGTCTTATTTAAAGGGAAATATTGACATTATCACAATGAAGAATAACCCATTAAGGAAAAAGAAAAGTCCTATTTCTTTAACAGACAAAGGATTGGCTATTTCTCAACAAATAAGAGCCAAAGAAATTATTGACAGAAACTGGGAAAGGATATACGAAAATCTGGAAAAAAACATCTGTGATAAAAACGCTTATGATATTCAGGGATATTGTTTAACAACCCCCTCTGTTAATCCTGAAAAGTTTTTTGGTGACGATGATATAAGGAACATAAAGGAATTTGCTTTCTCGCAAGGCAATCCACTGCATATATACATGCAGATGATGGGTATCATAATAAGGGACAGATATTTGAAAATGAAAGGAATAGATGTAAACGAAATAGACAGAAACGATCCGAATAGATAAGCGCAAAATATAATCAATAAGCAACAAGGCGGCAAATCCAACAGCGATTTCACTGCCTTTTTCATGTCCGGGCGGTATCCAAGTTAGTACCTGTTTTATTTTTATGGCAATGAAAGCAACATTACTTTTTATCCTGTTTTTTATCGGTTTGGCAGTTTGAATGGAAGCATACAAGTATCTTTACAGAGATAAGCTGTTGCGGAATTCGATCTATCTGAACGATACAATCCGTATCCCCTATCCGGTAGACGTACCGGGTGAACGGGTCAATTATGTTACCGGCTGGCAAAACTTCCAGATATGGCTGGGACGGATTTTAATGGCGATTGTTTTGGGTTATCTTATTTTCAGGTGTCTGAAGAAAAAGTTTTTCATAGAATAGATAGTTGTGAAGCTGCCCGGTCTGTGAAGACAGGGCGGCTTATTTTCTAATGCCGCGAACATCCTCGGTAGATACGCCACGCTTGTTTATTGTTCTGATTACAAGTAGTTTACAGATAATTATTTTTTTGTGACCCCGACAGGACTCAAACCTGTGACCTGCAGAACCGGAAGCTATAAATTTTACACTAATAATCAATTAATTACAGGTTGTTTGTAATTTATTTGTAAAACAGGTCATCGTCTGTAATTTTTTTTCGTGAACTGTTAATTGGAATAATCCGTATCTTTGCATCATGTCGAAAGAACTCATTACATCAATCATTACGGAAGAAGAAATTGAAAAACTTGAGCGCTACCGCCAGTTGCTGGATGAAATTATTGAACGGATGGAAAAACTCAATGATTTGACAAAGGCTATTTTCCATTAACGAATTCAATCAGCTTATGTTTGGCAATTCGCATCAGTTCGCCTCTTAACATTTCTTTTTCTCCGGCGAATATTTATTTTGTATCTTTGTGAATTATAATTCAATCAATAATATTTATCGTTATGAAAATACAAAAAGGATTTCTGGCGAATTTTTTTGAAGACGAAAAGGGGAACATTTCCCTTGTTGAGAACGAACGGACGGAAAACGGCATTAGCGTAATAAAAGATTTGGGATATGAGATAAAACTCAAGAAAAAAATATATTCGCTACTGATATACACCGCCATTGTCGGAACCGTATCCCTGTTTACTTTATTATGGATACTATTAAAGCAATAACGCTTATAATAATAGCCGCCAAACTAAGGTATTTATCCCTTTTCAGTTTATTTACCTCTAAGTTTATTTTTTCTGTTTCCTTTGTTTCCCTTTCTTCCGATTCTATTTTTTTGTTTTTTAATTCGGGAAACTATGAATTATTTTTTTATTATCCTTATCAAAGAAATATTCTTTCGTTATTTCCTGTTTTGCGTTATTTAATACAGCGATTTTGTGTTTTGCTCATTTCTTGATACTTTAAAAGCATCTCTCAAATCATTTATTTTTTCCAATTCATTGAATTTTTCATTGTTTAAAGTAGGTAATATTTGTGATTTTAGAAATTCGTCAATTTCCTTTAATTGAGCAAGAGGATGTCTTTTAATCAACACTTCAACGCCGCAATTGGCGTTTGCCATATTCTTTTCATCAATTGATATTCCTATATCATTAATAAAACGAGAAACGTCATTTATAATTCTCCGATTATCATAAATAGTCTTGATTTTACCTCGAAATTGACTTATTTTTTCATTTTCTGTTAATGGGCGCATAAATATATTGAGACAATATTCTATAACGCTTAATTCTGCATCGTAAAACGGATTTCGACCTGAATTTAATTGATTTTCTAATGTTAAAATCAATTCGCTTATAACAGATTCATCACTTATTTTTCCGCTATCTTCAATGACGTAAGCGAGACATTCTATTATAGCATTTGGATTATACGAATAAGGTCTGGAATAGACCGATACCAGTTGCATTTCTATGCGACATTTAGCAGCAATTATCTTTTTGCTATTCGTAATGTTTAATTCTGTAACCTTTTTGTCAAAATTCGTACTATTGTCTACCATTTTATCATCAAACTTCTTTTCAATATCTTTTACCTGTGCATAATTTCCAATAACGATAAATGTAGCGAGAATACCGACAAAAGCAAGAACAATAGAAATAGATACACTTTCTACATTCCATATTAATCCACTATCCATATAGATGGCAGCAATGGAAAGAATAAGCGCAACAATAGATGTCAGCCACACCCAATACACCCATTTAGGATATTTTACTCTCAAATATTCTTTCTTCAATTTTTCAAATCGATTATTGGCTTTATCTATATATCTTTTTATATTGCTTATATTTAGCAATATAATTACATTAGAATCCTCCAGCTTTTTAATCCTGTCATCAAAAGAAGAGTGTTCTCCTTGTTTATCTTCTACACATTTTTTCAAATCACGTATTTCTTTTCGCAGTTTATCCATTTCTTGAGTAAATCCAGATAATTCAACTTTATTACCACCGACTTTATCCCCATTGAATTTGTCTCCGGCTACTTTGTCTCCACCAATAGCATCCCCTTGATTAGGTGTCTGCAAGAATTGTCTTTTATCTTCTTCCATTTAATGTATAATTTTGTGTATTAATTCATTTATTTGTTCATCTTTTTTTGCAATAATAGCATCCTTCTCTGCTATTGTCTTATGATATTCAGAGATTATTTTTTGAAAATAATTTGTCATTTTTTGAAAACATTCAATACTGTCTTGCAGTGTCTTTATTTCCTCTTTATCCAAATGAGCAAACTTACTTCCCGCAACTTTGTCTCCGTTAAATTTATCTCCTTCTACAATATCTCCATAACCTGAGTGATGTTCCTGATGAATTGATAAATTTAAAGGCTTACCTTCTCCTTTTGTTAGCCACTCGTTATTAAACAGTGAACCGAAAGCAGAATTTACTCTCTCAATGAATTTATCTGTTAAATAGCGTTCATCTCCATTTAATGCCATTGATACGGATGTTTTATTCTTATTTGTCTTTGCTATAATTTCTTTTTGTATAGACAATACTGATAACTTTCCTATAAAAATTAAATAACCAATTAGGCAATTCAAACGGTCTAATTTATTTTTCATATAGCTTATTATTATTCACTTATTGTGTTATATTATTTAGATTTGTTCTAAATTACAAATTTAATATGTATTTTTATTGCAAATACAAACTCATTCTGTATCTTTGCAACGTCAAACGACACAAAAAAGGCTGTCCCTGTTTGAGGGCATCAAAATTGGCGTTTTGAACTGCAAATATAACAGCTTTTTTTGAAAATAAACGCATAT
>JAIRLY010000203.1 GCA_031259075.1 Dysgonamonadaceae bacterium
CGATCTCTACTCCCCTGCGTATAAATTTATCATTAGGAGTATTGTATGTTGCAAAATAATATATTTTTTTCATATTTTGTTACAATTTTCTGTCAACCTAGCGTAGAGAAGCCCAATTATTCCAATTTTTATTCCTTGCATATATCGTTTATTTAAGATTTTCTCATTGTGTCGGCGAAAGTTGTTTTTATATCTCCAGCCTGCATTGGATACATTTCCGTGATTGCTTCTTTTCTTCAAGTTATCCAAATAGTTTTGAATAGCAGAGGAATTGATTTTTAATTATTATCTTAAATTTTAAAAACGGAGTACTAAGGAAGCGCTTTGGAGTAATCTAACTCGTCATATTCCATTCCTAATTTTCGGATGTTGCTATAATAACTTGAATGATGATCATAGTAGTAACGTTCGGATTGGATAAACCATGCTTTTTCTCCTAATTTTTCTGCTAAAAACCATTTTTCGATGAGGTGGGCTGTTCTGCCGTTCCCATCATTGAAAGGATGTATTTTCAAAAATTCATTTCTTTTTTTGCGAAAGTATCAAAAATATCAGTAATTATAAAAATATCCTTTATTTACCTTATTTCTTAATGCTATAAACGATTTGACTGTTCGTTTTGATATTCTCAAATTCCTTATGCGCCACAGCTACTACCACCGCCTCAAACTTTCTCTCCGGCATTTTTCTCAAAATTTCCAATCCGTATTCCCGTTTCACTTCCTCCGGATTAGCCCACGGATCATAAATCGTAACCTTCGCGTCATACTCTTTCAATGCTCTGATCACATCCACCACTTTACTGTTCCGTATATCCGGGCAATTTTCTTTGAAAGTTATTCCTAACACCAGAATATTAGCGTCTTTTACACACAAACCTTGTTTGATCATCTTTTTTACAACTTCGCTTGCCACATATTCGCCCATACTGTCGTTCATCCGGCGGCCGGCAAGAATAATTTCCGGATGATAGCCGTATTCCTGTGCTTTTTGTGCTAAATAAAACGGATCTACGCCAATACAATGACCTCCAACCAAACCGGGTTTGAAAGGTAGAAAATTCCATTTTGTCCCGGCTGCTTCCAACACTACATTTGTATCAATATCCATTTTATCAAAAATCTTTTTCAATTCATTCACAAAAGCGATGTTAATATCTCGCTGGGAATTTTCGATGACTTTGGCCGCTTCTGCTACTCGAATCGTTGAAGCCAAATGTGTGCCCGCTATGATAACGGAAGCATATAAATCATTAACTAATTGACCGGTTTCCGGAGTGGAACCCGAAGTTACTTTTTTTATTTTCTCAACAGTATGCTCTTTATCGCCCGGATTAATGCGTTCGGGACTGTAGCCGGCAAAGAAATCAACATTAAACTTCAACCCTGATATTTTTTCAACCACCGGAATACAGTCTTCTTCCGTAGCTCCCGGATAAACAGTTGATTCATAAATCACAATATCGCCTTTTTTAATTACTTTACCTACCGTTTCGCTGACTTTGTACAAAGGCGTCAGATCCGGACGATTGTTTTTATTCACCGGTGTGGGAACAGTAACAATGTAATAATTGCAATCCTTAATATCATTTAGTTTATTTGAACAAAACAAACCCGGAACATCATTCTGTTGATCTTTTAATACGGACAGAAGGATTGTTTCATCTACTTCCAACGTGTGATCTTTACCCGTTCTCAGTTCCTCTACTCGTTTGGTATTAATGTCGAAACCCACAACCGGATACTTTGTCGCAAATAACCGTGCCAACGGCAATCCCACATAACCCAAACCAATTACTGCTATTTTTATCATAACTTTTAACTCTTAGTTCTTAGCTCTTTATAATACCACTCCGTCGTTTCTTTCAGTCCTTGCCGCATACTGTATTGTGGACGATAATTCAACAAGTTTTGCGCTTTTTCTATACTTGCTAATGAATGAGGAATATCTCCTATCCTATTTGGACCATGAATAATTTCTATATTGGCTATTCCCCTGTCATATCCGCTCAAGTATTCTTTGAGATAACCGGCCAATTGATTCAAAGTAGTTTGTTCTCCGTAAGCGGTATTATAAACGGTATTCAACGCTTCGGCGTTTTTGGTTGTCAATGCCAGCAAGTTCATCTGAATCACATTTTTTATGTATGTAAAGTCACGGGAATATTCGCCGTCACCGTTAATTACCGGTGATTCGTGATTAATTAATTTTTTTACAAACAAAGGAATGACTGCGGCATAAGTGCTATCGGGATCTTGTCTTCGTCCGAACACATTGAAATAGCGCAATCCGATACACTCCATTCCATAGGTTTTAGAAAATACAGCGGCATACAATTCGTTTACGTATTTAGTAACGGCATAAGGCGATAGCGGTTTCCCTATTACGTCTTCTACTTTCGGAAGCAATTGTGAATCTCCATACGTAGAAGAACTCGCCGCATAAATGAACCGTTTCACTTTTGCATCTTTGGCTGCTATCAACATATTCAAGAAACCGGAAACGTTGACTGTGTTGGTTGTTACCGGATCTTTTATGGAACGGGGTACCGAACCTAAAGCCGCTTCATGGAGCACATAATCAACTCTTTCGACGCCTTTACGGCAATCTTCCAAATTACGAATGTCGCCTACAACCAACCGGAAATTTTTATTCTGAAAAAAGGAGTGTATATTTTCGATTTTTCCGGTCGAAAAATTATCAAAACATACAACGGAATTATTCAATTCCAACAAAGTTTCGCAAAGATTAGAACCTATAAACCCGGCTCCACCGGTAACTAATATCTTTTTATTTTTTATCATACCCTCTCCAAACACTCTTTCGCTATATAATTCCCTAACGCCAGCGAAGCTAACCCCGGCAACCGCACTACCACCCGTTTGTGCCCTTGTATCCGATACAGTTCCCCTTCAATCCCTGAGAA
>JAIRLY010000415.1 GCA_031259075.1 Dysgonamonadaceae bacterium
AAATCATTTGCTGAAATATAAAGGCACAACTCTCTATCCACCTGCAATTTACGATGTATTGGACAACACTTCTTACGTCGATAATTATGTTGTGGAAGTATCGCTCGACGAAAACGGAAATGATAATGTATTGGTGCGCGCCGGAGCAAAACGCCTCTTGCAGTTTCAATCCGAAATAGATATCATCAAGGATTTGAAAGACAAATTTCGCGCAAAAATTCGTGTCGCACCCGAAATTGAAATCTGCTCAACCGACGAAATCAGAAAGACAAACTTTCCCGATATAAGCCGTAAACCGGTGAAATTCATTGATAAAAGACACTCTAAAAAATAAATACTATTATGACACAAGAAATCTATGACGATTACCGTCCCTACACAGACGAAGAAGTACCCGCCGCCATTGAGCGTATCGCCGACAACGTCTTGTTTTCCGAAATCGTTAAATACGCTTTCCCGCTCAAATGCGTAAATGAATTTGTTGCGGAATTCAAAAGGATACGCACGGTTACCGAATTTCAGGAAAAAGTGATGTCGCTCGCTATCGACAGTATTGTGAAGAAAACTATCGACAACCTGACATATTCGGGACTGGAAAATATGTCGAACGACCACCCTTGTATGCAAATTTCCAACCATCGTGATATTGTGCTCGACTCTGCAATATTGGAACTTATCCTGCACCGCAACGGCTTAAACACGTCGGAAATCACTTTTGGAAGCAATCTGATGAAACCGCAATTAGTGGTCGATATCGGAAAACTCAACAAAATGTTTAAAATAATTCGTGGCGGATCGCCACGTGAGTTCTTGGCCAACTCGCTGAATGTTAGCGAATATATGCGTTATGCCATTACCGAAAAACACCAATCAACATGGATAGCGCAACGAAACGGACGCACCAAAGACGGCAACGACCAAACTGAAATCGCCGTCCTGAAAATGTTTGCAATGAGCAGCAAACAGCCGTTTGTCGAAAATCTTGCAGAGTTGAACATCACCCCGATAGCCGTCAGTTACGAAAGAGAGCCCTGCGATTTTATGAAAACCCGCGAAATCTATCTTACCCGCAAATCCGGCAAATATGAAAAACAGGCGGGCGAAGACCTGCTGTCTATCCTTCACGGCATCAAACAATACAAGGGCGATATGAACCTGACAGTCTGCAAACCTGTTACGCAGGAAGAACTGATTGAATGTGACGCGCTGCCGCATAAAGATAAATTCAAACATCTGGCTCTAATAATCGACAAAAAAATATATGAAGGATATAGACTCTTCAAAACCAATTATTTGGCGCACGATTTGAGAGAAAACAAAACAGAATACGGAGATTTATACACAAAAACAGATTCAAAGCGCTTTGTCGATTATATGGAACAGGGATTGAGCCTGATTGAAGGCGATAAAGATGAATTGCGAGATATTTTTCTCGGAATTTACGCAAATCCTGTGAACTCTTCCAAATAAATGTCAATGTTTGGCGCACGGATTATCGGTTGGCTGTTGATGACGGTTGTCGTCCTACCCTGCAATGCCGTAAGGAATGCAATTTCAGTCGATACCGTCAAAGAATACGAATTGCTGGAAATCATCGTAAAACCGCAACATAAAAAATATTCGAGAAAAAATAATCCTGCCCTCGAAATCATCCGAAATGTCATTGCGCACAAAAACGATAATCGTTTAAAAAACAAAGAGAAATATAAGGTTGATATTTACGAAAAATTAGTTTTGTCAATAGACGAATTTTCGCCGGACTCAGAAGAAAATATTTTTGTAAAAAAACTTCCGTTTCTGAAAAATTACATTGATACGTCGAAGTTTAGCCAAAAGCCTGTTATAAATGTTTCTTTGAGAGAAAAATTTTACAGAGAATATTACCGCAAAGAGCCTTATATGCGAGAAAAACAACTGATTGCAAAACGTCATACCGGATTAGACAAAACCTTTGATGAGAACGAAACATTGACTTTCAACTTGGAAGAGTTGTTTAAAGGAATCAGTATTTTCGACGATGACATAAATATTCTGCTTAACCGCTTTGTAAGTCCGCTTTCATCTACTCTCGCCGTTTATTACTACGAATACAGCATTGATGATACAATAACCGTCGATGGAAAGCAATATGTTAATATCAAGTATCTGCCTGCAAGCCGTCGAAGTTACGGATTTCTCGGAAATCTGCAAATTGCACTGGACGGTACTTGGTCGGTTGCACAGGCATCGTTGATTGCTTCAAGAAATATAAATCTGAATTGGGTGGATAAAATGCGGATTGAACAGTTTTTTCAGCCTTCGCCCGATGGTACGCAGTTGATGATACAGGAAGATATTTATGCCGATTTTCGCCCGCACAAAGGTGTTATGCCGCTACAAGCGCATTTATCGCATCGGTTTAATAATTATGATTTTGATTCTTGCGAGCCTTCGGACAGCGATTCTTTATTATTTGCCAATAAATCTGATTGGCGGCAAATTCGCCTTGAGCCATTGCTTGAACAGGAACAGAGAATTGACAGTTTAATTGTTGAATTGAACTCAAATAGAACATATCGCCTTATAAAAAAAACAATGGAAATTTTGACTTCAAGTTACATCCCTATCCGATTTGATAAAAACAAAAGTAAATTTGATTTCGGACCCATCGGTTCGACTTTCAGTTCAAACATATTGGAAGGCGCCCGTTTCAGACTTGGCGGAATGACAACGGCAAGATTAAATCCACACTGGTTTGTGAACGGTTATGCGGCTTACGGATTAAAGGATGAGAAATGGAAATATAAAGGGGCTGTGATTTACAGTTTTCAGCCGCGAAAAATACACTGGCAGGAGCGTCCGATTCATAATTTGTCCATAACGCATCAATACGACGTTTTTGTACCGGGAGGTAATTCTTCGTTCACCGACGGCGATAACGTATTTAATTCTCTCACGACAGGTATTCAGGCAACACAAATGCAATATATTCGCAAAACTGAATTTCGTTATGAACAAGAATTTAAGCATAATTTTTCTGTCAATCTGTGGTTGAAACACGAGCGAAATTGGGCGGCAGGTAATTTGTCTTATATTCAATATCAGGAAGATGGAGGATTTGTCGAATTACCTGATTATACGACTGCTTCAGTAGGAATACAATTACGTTATGCGCCGTCAGAAAAACCGTTCAGCAGTCGCGGAGGCAAAAATTCTGTTTTTAATATGGCAAAAGATGCGCCGATATTTACCCTTTCGCATCAAAGCAGTTTCAAAAACGTATTTGGCGGCGATTTTTCGTGCAACTATACCGAATTACGCGCCGAAAAACGACTGTGGCTGTCTTCTTTCGGACATATCGACGTGATTGGCAAAGCGGGAAGAATTTGGGATAAAACGCCTTTCCCGCTGCTGTATTTCTCTCTTACTAACCAATCAGTATTTATTGAATCCGAAACTTTTATAATGATGAGACCAATGGAATTTATTGCAGATAATTATGTAGCGCTTCACGCAACTTATTTTTTGAAAGGTTGGATTTTGAACCGAATCCCTTTAATAAACAGGTTGAAATTGAGAGAAGTAGTATCATTCAGCACCATTTACGGCTACTTGTCCGACAAAAATAATCCGGCTGCGGCGCCTGTCGGTTTGTTTCGTCTGCCCGACGAAACACAATTATTCGGGAATCAGCCGTATATGGAAGCAAGTGTCGGCTTGGACAATATTTTCAGAATTTTGAGAGTCGATTATGTCCGCCGATTGAACTATCGCGACAATCCGAATATTCGGAAAAGCGGATTTCGGGTTGCGTTTCGGTTTTCGTTTTGAAGAAAAATAATTAGTCAGCCATTAAAAACTCCACAACGCATTTTATATCAATTAATTTTTTATGGAGGGGTGGGGGTGATCTGCATAGCCGTCAGGTTAAGGCTGAAAGCCTTTCGCCCTTTCGTGTCAGACAGTGGTTTCGCGGAGTCCGTTCATTCCGCAGGTCGTTGACCTGCGGTTATGAAAATCAAGTCCTTTCAGGACGTTCCCCCATTCTCCAAAACGGAAGTACCCTTCTTGGGGCATATCGTCACCTCTCACTGCTCCGAAGCACGAAAGCGCGAAAGGGCGAAAGGGCGAAAGCACGAAAGCGCGAAAGGCTTTCAGCCTTAACTTGACGGCTATGGGATTCTTCGCGGCGAGAAAGGTGCTTCCGTTCTTAACTCTTAACTCTTAACTTTTAGTTTTTAGTTCTTAACTCTTAGTTTTTAGTTTGGAAATCTTAAGATATTCGCTTAATTTTGCAATATTAATTTAAATAGAAGATGAAAAAGTTAAAAAGAGTAGCAGCTATCCATGACATATCCGGATTTGGAAAATGTTCTTTAACGGTTGCTTTACCTATTATTTCGGCAGCCGGCATTGAGACTGCCGTCCTTCCGACAGCTGTTTTATCCACACATACAGGCGGGTTTACCGGTTTCACATATCGCGACTTGACAGACGACATGGCTTCCATCACAGCACATTGGAAATCGTTGGATATCCGGTTTGATGCTATATATACCGGTTTTTTAGGTTCTTTCGAACAATTGGATTTGGTAACCCTGTTTTTTGAAACGTTTAAAACCGCCGGTAATATTATTTTAGTAGATCCGGTAATGGCTGATAACGGAGAGTTATACAAAATATTTACCCCAGAATTTGCAACAGGGATGCGTAAATTATGTGAAAAAGCAGATATTATTGTTCCCAATCTGACGGAAGCATCTCTTCTTGTAGGTGAATCGTATCATCCGGGACCTTATACGAATGTTTATATTGAAGATATGTTAAAGAAATTGAGTGCATTAGGTCCTAAAAAAATAGTCTTGACGGGCGTTTTTTTCAATGAAGAAGAATTAGGCGCTGCTACTTACGATGCGGTAACCGGAGAAATAGCTTACACTTTCGAGAAACGTATTCCGGGGTATTATCATGGAACGGGAGACGTTTTCGGATCCGCTTTATTAGCGGCTATTCTGAACGATTTTACTTTGAATGAAGCCGCTGCTATTGCGGTTCGATTTACGACTTCAGCTATCAGAAAAACAGCCGAAGCCGGTACGGATATTCGATACGGCGTAAATTTCGAGCAAAGTATTCCTGAATTTTTGAGCGATTTGAATTTGAACGGATGATTGGAAAGGGAGCCGTTCCCTTTCAGATTTCTTTGCGCAATCTTGCTATAGGGATATTGAGGTGTTCTCTGTATTTTGCAACCGTTCGACGAGCAATATCATATCCGTTTTTCTTTAATTTCTTAACCAATGCGCTATCGGTAAGCGGTTTTACTTTGTTTTCCGTTTCAATATAAGATTTGAGTATCGACTTGATTTCTCTTGTTGAGATTTCTTCGCCTTCTTCGTTGGTAATTGCTTCGGAAAAGAAAAATTTCAAGGAATAAACGCCCCAGTTCGTTTGTACGTATTTACTGTTAACTACCCTTGAAACAGTTGAAATATCATATCCGCACAATTCAGACACGTCTTTCAGGATCATTGGTTTCAATACCGTTTCTTCGCCTGTCAGGAAAAAATTGCGTTGTATTTTAATAATGGCAAGCATTGTGTTTTGTAAGGTTATATTTCTCTGTTTAATAGCGTCTATAAACCATTTGGCGGAATCTAATTTTTGTTTTACAAAAATGACCGCTTCTTTTTGACCGGCGCTTCTCTTCCCTCCCATATAATCGGCAAACAAATTACTGTACTCTTTATTTATTCTTAGTTCGGGAACATTTTGTTCCGCCATTGTAAAAATCAATTCACCGTTAATCGCTTCTACGATAAAATCCGGCGTAATATGCGTCATTCTGGCATCCATATTACTTTCCCACGCATTTCCCGGTTTCGGATTCAAGCTCATAATTTCCTTTACAACATTTTTTAATTCTTCTTCGGATATATTTAATCCCTTACAAATTTTCTCATATTGTTTTTTGGTGAAATTATCAAAATAGTTTTCGAGAACAGCGATAGCCGTTTTTCGTTCCGGCGTTTTTTCTTTCCTGTAGAGTTGCAATAATAAACATTTTTGTAGATTGAAAGCGCCGACTCCAGCCGGATCTAATTCCGTGATAATCTTTAATACTTTCATGATTTCTTCAACTGGGACTTCCATGCTATATTGAAATGCCAAATCATCGGATAATGATTCCGGATCTCGGCGTATATAACCATCATCATCTATATTGCCGATGATGTATTCTCCGATTTTAAATCTTTCTTTCGTTAAATCTTTCAATCGCAGTTGATCGAGGAGATACTCCCTGAAAGATTCCGAATCCGAATAAGGAATTTCACTGCGTTGATTTTCGGTGGAATAATAATTTTGTTGCAGTTTATAATCCGGAATATCATCTTCTGTCAGATAATCGCCTAATGACAGATCTTCATCAGAAGACTCCTCTTCTAAATTAAAATCCGCTTCGATGGCATCTTCCGGTTCAACAGAAAGATCGGATACTTCTTCTAAGGCCGGATTTTCTTCCAATTCCTGAGTAATTCGATTTTCTACTTCAAGAGCAGTTAATTCCAATAATTTCACCTGTTGAATTTGCAACGGCGACAGTTTCTGCTGCTGTTTTTGCGTGAGTTGTTGTTTAATCATTCCTTGTTTTTTTGAAAACCAGATACAAATATACATGAAATTTCCTAATTTCGCGCCACAAGTCAGAACTAAGAGTTAAGAGTTTTTAGTTTTTAAAAGCTTTCGGCTTTTCTTTGTAACGGGATTATTCCCGTAGAGAATACCGCAATGTAAAACTTGACATTGAAAGTTCTGGCTTCAAAAGCGAAAACGGCAAAGGATTTACTGAAAATCACAGAAATTCAACCTGCCTTATTAACTGCTGCGGGATTGTCGAACAAGCCGTAAATTATTGTGATTGGTTACTAAAACTTTAAACTATGGAACAGTTGAATTTATTTGATATGCCGACCATTGCCGACAAATGGCAAGTACAAAATTTTTCAGCCGATAATTTTGGACAACAATCGGCACGAATGAGTTTGGAACAAAAATTGATTGACATAACGGTTGTTTCCAATGATTTTAACCGTCAAAGCGTCAGTTATCAATTAAG
>JAIRLY010000062.1 GCA_031259075.1 Dysgonamonadaceae bacterium
CTGGAATTTTTCGATTATATCCACAAGTTTGGAATAAACCGGATTACTACGGTGTTGCAGGAGTTGGCGGAAGCCATGAAGCCGGCGCCTCTTTTGAAAATAGCCCGGCAATATCCCAATACGGCTGCCATACAGCGTTTGGGATACATTCTTGAAAGGGAAATTTCGGCAGAAAAACTGTCGAACTCATTATGGAAAACGCTGAACGAAAGAACCTGTTTCCCTGTTCCCCTTTCACCTCAAAAAGAAAAAAGAGGAGAAACGGACAGCAGATGGAAGATAATCAAAAATATGGAGATTGAAAGTGATTTATGATACCGCAACGATATATAGAGGAATGGAGAGCCGTAGCGCCGTGGACGACGGATGCCCAGGTGGAGCAGGATTTAGTGATAGCACGGGCTATTATTGAAATGTATTCGGATGATTTACTGAAAAAATCGTTAGCATTTCGAGGTGGTACAGCCCTGCATAAACTGTATCTGACATCGCAAATTCGTTACAGTGAGGATATTGACTTTGTGCAAATTAATTCCGAGCCTGTCAATCCGATTCTGAAGCGGATGCGCGAAAAATTATCTTTTCTGGGAACAAAACGGACTGTAAAACAACATATCCACAACAATACGGTTATTTATCGTTTCGATTCCGAAATGCAACCGATTGTTCCGATGCGTTTAAAAATTGAGATAAATACACGCGAACACTTGAGCATATTCGGATTAAAAGAAATTCCATATCAGGTAAATAATGCATGGTTTTCAGGTCAATGTCATATTACCGGATATGAGATCGAAGAGCTGTTAGGTACAAAACTGAAAGCCTTGTATCAACGCAAGAAAGGGCGCGACTTATTCGACCTTTATTGGGCATTGATACATCTGGATATTGATATTGGGAAAGTTATTCATTGTTACAAAATTCACATGAAACATGCCGTAGATAAACCTCCTACACAAAAGCAATTTCTTGCTAATATGAGTGAGAAACTGACGGACAGGGATTTTACGGAAGATATTCGGTTGGTTTTGATGCGAGGGGTGGAGTATGATAATGAAGCGGCTTGGAAGTTGGTTAGAAAAGAGTTGGTAGAAAGAATATAAAAACAAGAAGAAATATTTTGAAATATGGCAACAGGAGCAAAATTTTTACGTGCGGATTTACACATACACTCCTATGGGGAATTTGGGTCTTATGATGTAACTGACACAACTATGACTCCACAAGCAATTGTGGACACTGCAATAAACAAAGGCTTAGGAATGATAAGTATAACGGATCATAATGAAATCCTTAACTGCAACACTGCGATAAACCACGCACAAGGGAAAAACATATTTGTTATTCCCGGTATAGAAGTAAGCACAACACAAGGACACTTATTACTTTATTTTCCCACATTTAATGACCTAAGAAATTTTCATGGAAAACTCACTATTAGTCCAGATAAAAAAACGTGCCAAAATGGTATTGTCCAATGTCTTGACTTTGCTCAACAATATAATGGTTTAGGCGTTCTTGCCCATATTGAACTTGACCCCGGCTTTGAAAAAACAATCGGAAGATTTGGACCTCCTCTGGAAGAAATCTTCAAACATAGAAACTTGCTCGGCTTAGAAATATGCACAAAAGAAAACAATGTTTTATATACTGATTTAGATGACGATCCAAACAGGAAAAGACTTATTGGATTGCATAGAGAAGCCTGTGAATATAATGAATCATATAATCTCGCTAAGTTGTTATCATCTGACGCACATGACCTAAATAAGTTGGGGATTAATGCAGAAGGGGGAAAGAAATTAACAAGGATAAAAATTGACGAATTAAACTTTCAGGCTTTTAAAATAGCGCTCATAAGTAACGAATCAAGAATTAGACTTGAAGATTTCATACCTGAACAAAGACCTGTAATTAAATCAATCAACATAGAGGGAGGACTTTTAGATAAAGTAAAGATAGACTTAAGCACCAACCTAACCTGTATTATTGGGGGTAGAGGTGCAGGAAAATCAACGTTGTTGGAGGCAATACGTGAAAGTTCAGGTAATAAGTCAAATGCGAGAGTTGTTGATTCTGATGTTTGGCCACAAAAGATTTCATTAAAATATGAAGATGAAGCCGGACAAATTTTAGAGTTTAGTCGAGAAAAATTTGCTGATAATCAAAATGTAACTGACCCTATCAATGGTATTTCAAGAATTGATGTAGAAAGTTACGGGCAAGGTGATACGGCTGAAACATTACAACACTATGATACCAATCCCATGATTTTAGTGAAATTTTTAGATTCATTTTTAGATTTAGATTCGCTGAAAAGCCGAGGTAATGAAGCTGTTGCTAAATTGCGTGAAAATCAAAGTAAATCAAGAAAATTGAGACTTGAATTATTAAGTCTTCCTGATACCAAGAAGGCTTTATTGAATGAGCAAAAGAAATTAGCAAATCTTGAGAAAGAAAAAGCAGGGGAACTCGTAAAATATCAAACTGCATTAATTAAGGAAAGACAGCTACGTAAGGGGTTAATTGATGATTTAAATGCTCTCATAAAAACATATATAGACATCTTTAAGGATGACACTACTTTTAAAAATTTCGAAGAATTGTCTGATGCTGAAATAGTTGTAGGAAAAAATTATTTCAAAAAAGTAAAAGAAATTGTTTCTGATTTTTCAAAAATAGTTTCCGAAAAATCAGGAGAGTTGAATCTTGCTCTGAATCAGAAAATTGAAGAATTAAAAATTGAACTTGTAAATTGGAAAAATGAAGAAAAAGCCATACAAAAAGAAATTGACAAAAAGAAAGTGGCTCTTGAAGCTCAAGGAATACCTTTTGACTTAGGTAAAATAAATCAAATTTCAAAGGATATAGTAGATTTAACTGCAAGGGTTCAAAAATTAGAAAATAATCAAAGGCTACTAAAAGAGTTAGAAGCCACTCGCAAAATCCTTATTTCAGAAAGGATAGATATTAAGAATAAAATCTATTATCATAGGAGAGAGTTTGCAAATACAATAAATGAAAATCTGAAAAATACGATTGATGATTTATTTATTACGGTTAAATATTCAGAAGGAAAGTATTCTGATGAATTTGAGAAGCAATTAAAAACTGTTATGGATTGGAGAACGTCTCAAGTTCCAAGGGCATCTATTATTTCAGCAAATTTATCTCCTTTGGAATTTGTTGATATATGCAAACGAAATGACCAAGTGAAATTGAAATCTCTAACTGACTCAAATGCAAATCGCCTTCTCTCAGATTCTGAAATATCAAATATGATTGAAAAAATCATGAAAGATTGTAACTATGAAGAATTTGAAGCTCTTGAATATGAAGATAGACCAAGTATATCAGTAACTAAAATATTTACAGACGAACAAGGTGTTCAGCAACGGCAAACAAAATCAATTTCTCAATTATCATTAGGACAACAGCAATCTATTTTATTGGGAATTTTGTTGCTGTCAAAAAGTGATAAACCTTTAATTATTGATCAACCAGAAGATAATTTGGATAGTGAATTTATTTTCAAGACAATTGTAATGAATTTGCGGAAAATCAAAGAAGTCAGACAAGTAATAATTGTTACACATAATCCAAATATAGCTGTATTAGGGGATGCAGAGCTAATAGTACCATTAAAAAGCACAAGTATAAAATCGCATGTGATGAGTTCTGGATCAATTGATAGAAAAGAAACAAGAGCGATGTGCTGCGAAATTTTGGAAGGCGGAAAAAATGCTTTCAAACAAAGACAGACAATTTACGGGATATAAAAAAGCGTCCGGGTATCCCTCCCGAACGCTCACCACTAAAATCCGGCGAAACGGCATTAAACCATTACGACCGTGGATTTCAGCGGCAAAGATATTACTTTTTCCGGTTACTTTTTTTCTTCTCCGGAATTTCTTTTCTCTGCGGATATAATCGCGTGCAAACAGTGTTTCGATAATCGCCGCACGGGTGGCAGGCGTTCCGA
>JAIRLY010000091.1 GCA_031259075.1 Dysgonamonadaceae bacterium
TGAGTTTTGAGCGACAAACGGGACTCGAACCCGCGACCCTCAGCTTGGGAAGCTGATGCTCTACCAACTGAGCTACTGTCGCAATAATTTTTCCGGTTGCAAAGGTAAATCATTTTTCTCATATTTCTTCCTTTTTTGCTTGTAATTTTTTGTTACCTTTGTGGGAAGATTTTTAAAATTATGGATAATTATATTGTATCGGCCAGGAAATATCGCCCATCCACTTTTCATTCGGTAGTAGGGCAAAAATCGTTAACTACTACGCTTAAAAATGCAATCCAAAACAATAAGTTAGCGCATGCTTATCTTTTCTGCGGTCCTAGAGGTGTCGGAAAAACAACTTGTGCCCGCATTTTTGCAAAAACGATTAATTGTCTGAACCTGAGACAAGACGGCGAGGCTTGTAATGAATGTGAATCTTGCCAGGCATTCAACGAAAATCGTTCATACAATATTTATGAATTGGATGCGGCATCCAACAATTCGGTAGATGATATTCGTTCTTTAACCGACCAAGTGAGAATTCCGCCTCAAATCGGACGATACAAAGTATATATTATTGATGAAGTTCACATGCTTTCTACACAAGCATTTAACGCTTTTCTGAAAACATTGGAAGAACCGCCTCATCATGCTTTGTTTATACTTGCTACTACGGAAAAACATAAAATTATACCAACAATCCTCTCTCGCTGTCAAATCTACGACTTTAGCCGTATTAGCATCAACGATATTGTGGATAATTTGGAATGTATAGCGAAAAATGAAAACATCGCTTATGAAAGAGAAGCGCTAAACACCATTGCGCAAAAAGCCGATGGCGGGATGCGCGATGCGTTGTCTATTTTCGACCAGGTGGCGAGTTTTTCCGAAGGAAATGTTACTTATAAATCGGTCATTGAAAATTTGAACGTTTTGGATTATGAATACTATTTCCGCTTGACGGAAATGTTTTTAG
Organism: Dysgonamonadaceae bacterium; assembly: GCA_031259075.1. GTDB lineage: Bacteria > Bacteroidota > Bacteroidia > Bacteroidales > Azobacteroidaceae > Azobacteroides. The sequence goes on from JAIRLY010000091.1 coordinate 959, forward strand.
CCGGAAACGTAAGCCAAAGTTTGCTTATTCTCAATGAAATTTTGAATAAAGGCTTTGATGGACAACATATTGTCACCGGTTTAGCAAGTTTCTTCCGGGACACTTTAGTGTGTAAAGATCCTCAAACCATTGTTTTGTTTGAAGTTGGCGATTCGATCAAAGAAAAATACTTGAATTTATCACAGCAATGTACGAATGAATTTTTATATAAATCCATCGAATTGAGCAACGAATGTGATTTGAATTACCGCTATAGTAAAAATAAGCGATTACTCATCGAATTATTGTTTATTCGTCTTTGTCGGTTGAAGCCTCAAATGTCTCCGGTTGACGGCAAAAAAAAAATGACGATCGGACCGATCGTTGAACCGGAACCGGCAAATCCTGCACCGGCGCTTCAAAAAGAGCCGGTTGTCGGTAAAACGCCTCCAACATCCGGTATTAAAAGCATATCGAAAGTGTCTTTAAAGAATACAAGCGCAGATAAAGCGCCGGAAAATATTCAAGAAGACGGAAATTCCCCAAAAATTGTTCTTGAAGAAACTTTCGCACAAGAAGATTTAGTGAAATCGTGGAAAGAATATGCTATCCGTGAAGAAGATGCACATTTGAAAAACACAATATTGAATGTTACGCCGCAACTACAAGAAAATAATCTTATTCGTATTCCTGTTTTTAATCCGGACCAGCAAAGAAAATTGATCAGCAAGGAAAAAGAAATAAAGGACTTCCTTTCCTCGCAACTAAAAAACACTCAAATCCGATTGGTAATTGAAATAACAGAAGATTCAAAAGAATATGTCCCGTACTCTAATCGAGACAAATTTACATTTATGGCTGAAAAAAATCCTGTTTTAGTAACTTTAGTAAAAAATTTCAATTTAATACTTGACTAATTTGGGAGTCAAAAACACCTGCTTTCAGAAGACTTTTTTCTATCTTTTCTAACGCAAAATCCAATTGATCAAAGGTATGAGTAGCCATTAATGAAAAACGGATCAATGTATCGGACGAAGCAACCGCCGGAGCGACGACCGGATTTACGAAAATACCATGTTCAAATAAGTCTTTTGTTACATAAAATGTTTTTTCATTGTCGCGAATATAGAGCGGTATAATAGGAGTAGACGTATGACCGATTTCGCAACCCATTTCCCGAAATCCTCTTAAAGCATAATCCGTTAATTTCCATAAATTTTCAATTCGTTCCGGTTCGTTTATCATAATGTCGAGCGCTGCGTTCGCCGCTGCTGTTGCCGCCGGAGTATTACTGGCACTGAAAATATAAGAACGGGAATTGTGGCGGAGATAATTAATCACCGATTCCGACGAAGCAATAAAGCCGCCGATTGAGGCCAACGATTTACTGAAAGTTCCCATGACCAGATCGATATCCGGCAAAAGCCCGAAATGATCGCAACTGCCGCGTCCTTGACGTCCTAAGATCCCTAATCCGTGCGCTTCGTCTACCATCACGTTTGCGTTGTATTTTCGAGCCAGACGAACAATCTCCGGAATATTGGCAATATCCCCTTCCATACTGAAAACACCATCTACAACAATCAGTTTGATTTTGTCAAATTCGCATTTTTGGAGCTGCTTTTCCAATGATTCCATATCATTGTGTTTGAATTTTATTTTTTGGGAGAAAGACAAGCGATGTCCTTCGATAATAGAAGCGTGATCCAATTCATCCCAAAGGATATAGTCCTCACGGCCTGTCAAGCAGGAAACAACTCCTAAATTTACTTGAAATCCGGTGGAATAAGTCATAGCGTCTTCTTTTCCCAAAAATTTAGCTAATTTCTTTTCCAGTTCGACATGAATATCAAGAGTTCCATTCAAATGACGGCTTCCGGCCATTCCGGTACCGTATTTTTGAATTGCTGCAATAGCGGCTTCTTTTACTTTAGGGTGGTTTGTTAATCCAAGATAGGCATTAGATCCGAACATCAGAACTTTTTTCCCGTTTATCACGACTTCTGTGTCTTGGTCACTTTCAATAACTTTGGAATAAGGGTATATGCCTGCAGCTTTAGCTTTTTGAGGAGCATCATATTTGCTCAATTTATCTACTAAAAGATTCATATTTTAATACAATGAATTTTAATTTATATCACTCTATCTTTGTATTACTGTATTTCTCTTATTCCTTATAAAGGGACATTTAAGAAAAACAGGGTGCAAAGTTAATAAATTATTCGAAACAAATAGGATATTTGATATAAAATTCAACTTTTGTACAAAAAGAAACTAAAACTTGTGAATTGTAAATAATATGATTACATTTGCGTTTCTTTAATAACAAAATAGAAGAATGAATAGAGAAATAGGATTATATCATCCTGATTATGAGCATGATTCTTGCGGTGTTGGGCTATTGGTAGACATAGGAGGAAATAAGTCGCATGATATTGTAGAAAAAGGCTTGCAAGCATTGGAACACATGTTGCATCGAGGTGCGGAAAGCGCTGATAATAAAACCGGCGATGGAGCCGGTATTATGGTGCAGATTCCTCACGAATTTATTCTTTTGCAGGGGATTCCTGTTCCTGAAAAAGGAAAATACGGTACAGGTTTGGTTTTTCTTCCCAAAGATGAAAATCAAGCCTCACTTTGTATGGACGTTTTACAAAACAGTATTGAGCAGGAAGGTTTAAAATTATTGGCTACTCGCAATGTTCCCGTCAACAACGATATTTTAGGCAGAATTTCCCTGTCGCATGAACCTGCTATTCGGCAGATTTTTGTAGTAGGAGAAAATCGACAAGACATTTTAGAACGGAAATTGTATATTGTCCGGAAGAAAATAGAGAAGAAAATCTATCAATCGTCTTTGGATGATAAGCGTAATTTTTATATCGTAAGTCTTTCCACTCAACGGATTGTATATAAAGGGATGTTGACTTCAACGCAGTTGAGAGATTATTTTTTCGATTTAGCCAGTCCGTATTTTACCAGCGGATTGGCTCTGGTACATTCTCGTTTCAGTACCAATACTTTCCCCAGTTGGGATTTAGCGCAGCCGTTTCGGTTGTTGGGACACAACGGCGAAATCAACACCATACGGGGCAATCGTTACTGGATGGAAGCGCGTGAAAGCATATTAAATGTTCCTGAGTTAGGAAAAGCGGAAGATATTTTTCCTGTAGTGCAACCGGGAATGTCGGATAGCGCCTCGCTGGACAACGTACTGGAATATTTGGTTATGGCTGGTTTTTCGCTTCCACATGCTTTATCTATGCTGATACCGGAAAGTTGGAACAGCAAAAATCCGATTTCCGATGAAATGAAAGCATTCTATGAGTACCACAGTATTATTATGGAGCCATGGGACGGACCGGCAACCCTTTTATTTACCGATGGACGTTATGCCGGCGGGATGCTGGATCGAAACGGTCTTCGTCCGGCACGTTATTTAATTACAAAAGATAACATAATGGCGGTGGCTTCCGAAGCGGGAGTGTTGCCTTTCGAACCGGTTGAAATAAAGGAAAAAGGTCGTTTACAACCGGGTAAAATGCTGATGATTGATACGCTGGAAGGTAAAGTATATTACGATTCCGAATTGAAAGAAACCTTGGCAAACGCTTATCCTTACAGGGATTGGTTGGAAAAAAACCGTATCACTTTAGGCAAAATTTCTTCAGGGAGGACGGTAAAGTACGAAATAGAGAATTTAACTGTTCATTTGAAAGCATTCGGATACACCAAAGAAGATGTAGAGAAAATGATTGTTCCGATGGCGGTCGACGGAAAAGAACCCATTAGTTCGATGGGGAATGATGTGCCTTTAGCTGTGATGTCGGATCAACCGCAACGCCTGTTTAATTATTTCCGGCAATTGTTTGCTCAGGTCACTAATCCACCCATTGATTCCATTCGGGAGGAATTGGTAATGTCTATGTCTTTATACATTGGTTGTCAGGATACTAATCTTTTGATTCCTTCTCCCGAACTGTGTAAAATGGTGAAACTGCATAGTCCGGTTATCAACAATGTAGAATTGGATATACTTACCCATTTGGGTTATAAAGGATTCAAATCGCTAACCCTTCCGATACTGTTTACAGTTACGAAAGAAAAAGAATTTGATCGTGCTTTAGCCGATGCCTTGACCGTACTTTGTCGGCAAGCCGAAAACGCTGTGGATGATGGTTGTCATTATGTCGTTTTGAGTGATAGAAACGTGAATGAAAATGAAGCTGCAATTCCTTCGTTATTAGCTGTTTCTGCTGTTCATCATCATTTGATTTCCAAACGTAAGCGGATGCAAATAGCGATTGTTGTAGAAACCGCTGAAGTGAGAGAAGTGAATCATTTCGCATTGTTATTTGGTTTTGGGGCTACAGCCGTAAATCCATATATGGTATTTGCCGTTTTGGATGAAAAGGTGAAAACACACGAAATACAATTGGATTACTATACTGCGGAAAAAAATTACATCAAAGCCGTTAATAAAGGTTTATTGAAAATTCTTTCCAAGATGGGTATATCTACTCTGCGTTCTTATCGCGGCTCTCAAATATTCGAAACAATCGGTATCAGTCAAAAATTACTCGATTCTTATTTTGAAGGAATGAAATCGCGTATCGAAGGGATTGATTTGAGCGATGTTGCTTACGACGCATTAACAACGCATCGAGATGCATTTGGGGAGCGGGGAACGATTGATTTAAGATTACCGTCGTTTTATCAGTTAGATCATACCGGTATTTATTCGTTTCGTAAAAACGGCGAATACCATGCATGGAATCCGGAAACAATTTCTAAACTGCAAATTGCCGCCCGGCAGGGCGACTACAAAAAGTTCAAAGAGTACACCGATATAGTAGATAACAAACTTCAGCCGGTATTTATTCGTGATTTTATGACTTATAAAAAAAATCCGATTGCTATTTCTGAAGTAGAATCAGCGGAAGAAATTGCCAAACGCTTTGTTACCGGCGCTATGTCGTTTGGATCGATTAGTAAGGAAGCGCACGAAACGATTGCTATTGCCTTGAATATATTGAATGGAAAAAGTAATACCGGCGAAGGAGGCGAAGATTCGTCCCGATACAAAGTAGGAACGGATGGTTTGAACCGGCGTTCGGCGATCAAACAAATTGCTTCCGGCCGTTTTGGCGTTACTGCCGAATATCTGGTCAATGCAGACGAATTGCAAATCAAAGTGGCTCAGGGTGCAAAACCGGGAGAAGGCGGACAGTTGCCGGGTTTTAAGGTTGATAAAATTATTGCAAAAACACGTCACTCCATTCCGGGGATTACATTGATTTCGCCTCCACCGCACCATGATATTTATTCCATAGAAGATTTGGCTCAACTGATTTTCGATTTGAAGAACATTAATCCACAAGCGCGTATTTCTGTAAAATTAGTATCGGAGAGCGGCGTAGGAACTGTTGCCGCAGGAGTAGTGAAAGCCAAAGCCGATTTGATTGTTATCAGCGGATCGGATGGCGGAACCGGTGCAAGCCCTGTGAGTTCTATTAAACATGCCGGCGTTCCTTGGGAATTGGGATTGGCTGAAACACAACAAACGCTGGTAATCAATAATCTTCGCGGTTTTGTTCGTTTGCAGGCGGATGGTCAGTTGAAAACAGGGAAAGATATTATTATTGCGGCCTTGTTGGGTGCGGAAGAATATGGTTTTGCCACAAGTGTCTTAATCGTATTAGGATGCGTAATGATGCGTAAATGTCATCTGAACACCTGTCCGGTAGGAGTTGCTACTCAAGACGAAAGGCTCAGATCCCGATTTAAAGGCAAATATGAGTATTTGATTAATTATTTCACTTTCCTCGCGGAGGAAGTGCGTGAACATTTGGCTCAAATGGGCTATAAAAGATTGGATGATATTGTCGGACGTTCCGATTTAATTCAAATTAATTCCCGTTGTTACGAGCAGGATGGAATAAACCGGAAAATAAAGAAACTGAATTTTTCCAAAGTTGTTCAATTTATTGATAACGGAAATGATATCCGTTGTACTAAAAAACAGGATCATAAAACCGGCCATGTATTGGACCGTGAAATTATTCGTAAAACAAAGCCTGCCATTGAAAAATTGCTTCCTGTTGAGATGAATGTAGTAATCGGAAATACAAACAGGGCTGTGGGTGCTATGCTTTCGGGAGAAATTGCCCAAAGATATGGAAATGCAGGATTACAGGATAATACGATAACAGTTGGATTTAAAGGCTCGGCCGGACAAAGTTTCGGCGCTTTTCTTGCAGCAGGAATTTCTTTTTGTTTGGAAGGCGAGGCCAATGATTATTTAGGCAAAGGCTTGTCGGGTGGCCGAATTTCTTTGGTGCCTCCTAAGACAAGTTCTTTCCTTCCGGAAGAAAATATTATCGGCGGAAATACATTGTTGTACGGCGCGACAGCGGGAGAGGTTTATATCAATGGCAGGGTAGGGGAGCGGTTTTGCGTAAGAAATTCCGGAGCTATTGCAATAGTAGAAGGAGTCGGCGACCATTGTTGTGAATATATGACGGGAGGAAGAACGGTTGTGTTGGGAACTACCGGTAAGAATTTTGCCGCCGGTATGAGTGGCGGTCTGGCCTATGTTTTGGATATGCAAGGAAATTTTGACTATTTTTGCAATATGGAAATGGTTGAATTGACTTTAGTGGAAGATAAATCGGATAGTCTCGAATTACGCCGTTTGATAAGTCAACATTTTCATTATACACAAAGTTCGCTGGCGAAACGAATTTTGGATAAATGGGATGAATATTTGAAACATTTTATCAAAGTGACTCCTATTGAGTATAAAAAAGTATTGCATGAAGAAAAAATGGAGGCGATCAAGAAGAAAATCGAAATGGTGGAATCGGATTATTAAGGGATGCGAAATAAATAATTTTACAGACTGAAGATATAAGAAAAAAGGAGCAAGACACAGACTGGGGAGACGTTTGTCCGCTACAGATCGAGCAGGCTGTCATACGGTCTTTTCAATATTCTGAATTTAATATGGGGAATATAAAAGCATTTTTAACTATAAATAGAAAGGAAGCAGGATACCGGCCGGTAGTCGATCGAATTGCCGATTTTGGAGAAGTAGAGCAAACTTTAAATTCCGAAGACCGAATCTTGCAGGCGAGTCGTTGCATGGAATGTGGCGTATCTTTTTGTCATTGGGCATGTCCTTTGGATAATTTAATTCCCGATTGGCAAGATTTATTATACAAAGGGAAATGGTTCGAAGCCTATAATACAATTCTGTTGAGAAATAATTTTCCCGAATTTACAGGGCGTGTTTGTCCTGCTTTGTGTGAAAAAAGTTGCGTGTTGAATCTGGAGCATCAACCTTTGACTGTTCGTGAAAATGAAGCGGCTATTGCGGAACATGCTTTTCTGGAAGATTACATCAAGCCGAATCCTCCACAGAAACGCACCGGAAAAAAAATCGCAATTGCCGGTTCTGGTCCGGCAGGGTTGGCAGCTGCTGATTTGTTGAATAAAGCGGGACATATAGTGACGGTTTATGAGAAAGATGAATATATCGGCGGTTTACTCCGTTTGGGTATTCCGGATTTCAAATTGAATAAGGGAATCATTGAGCGGCGTTTGGCTATTTTAAAAGCCGAAGGAATCCGGTTTGAACCGAATGTAGAAGTTGGAAAGGATATTCCGGTCGATAAATTACTTTCCAAATTTGATGCGATTTGTTTGGCGACAGGAGCTGGAGTTCCTCGTGATTTGCCGGTAGAAGGCAGGACGCTGGAAGGAATCTGTTTTGCTTTGGATTTTCTGAAACAACAAAATCGCATTGTAAGCGGACAGACGATTCCCGCATCTGAACGTATTTCTGCCAAAGGAAAGAATGTATTGGTAATTGGCGGAGGAGATACCGGCTCCGATTGTGTAGGGACTTCCATTCGTCAAAAGGCGGCAAAAGTAACTCAGATTGAAATTATGCCCATGCCGCCGGAAAATGTTAATCCGGCAACGCCTTGGCCCAATTATCCGAATGTATTGAAAACTTCTTCTTCGCATAAAGAAGGTTGCGAACGCCGGTGGTCTTTAGCAACAAAACGATTTATCGGGGAGAAAGGAAAGATAACCGGCGTGGAAGTTCGGCAAGTGGAATGGAAGCAATCACCGGAGGGTAGATTTACGATGAAAGAAATCAATTCGCCTGAAATCATTCCTGCCGATTTGGTTTTACTTTCGATGGGCTTTACTCAGCCGGTTCACGAAGGTTTATTGGACGATTTAGGCGTCCGATACGATGCGAAAGGGAATGTGGAAACATTAAAGCCAAACGAGACGTCCGTTCCTAAAGTATTTGTTGCCGGTGATACAATGCTCGGAGCAAGTTTGGTGGTTCGTGCGATAGATTCCGGAAGGAAAGCCGCGAAAACGATAGGAAATTATCTGCTTTGCAAATAATTTTTGGCGCATGGAAATAAAAAATAAAAATATTGTACCCAAAAGAAATGAAATATGTGTGGGATAATAGGAATATTTGATTTGAAAGAACCGGCGGGAAAATTACGTCCGCAGGTTTTGGCTATGTCTAAAAAAATACGGCATAGAGGACCGGATTGGTCGGGAATATATTGTAGTAATCACGTTATTTTGGCTCATGAACGTTTAGCGATTGTAGACCCGAAATCAGGGAAACAGCCGTTATACTCTTCCGATGGCAAAGTTGTTTTGGCTGTAAACGGCGAAATATACAATCATCAGGAGATCCGAGATCGTCAGGTAACATACGATTTTAAAACCAAATCCGATTGTGAAGTGATTCTTTCTCTTTATAAAGAAAAAGGAGTCGATTTTCTTGAAGATCTGAACGGTATTTTTGCCTTTGCTTTGTATGATGCGGAAAACGATGCTTATCTGATTGCTCGGGATCATATCGGGATCATTCCGTTGTATATGGGATGGGACAAAACAAATGCGTTGTATGTTGCTTCCGAATTGAAATCATTGGAGGGATATTGCGATAAAATAGAAATTTTTCCTCCGGGACACTATTTGTATTCGATACACGATACGCAGGAGAACGATCAGTCCGGACTGGTAAGATGGTATAAACGGGACTGGATGGAGTATGAAAATGTAAAAGATCGCCTTTCTTCGATTTCCGAATTGCGTGAAGCGTTAGAGGCTGCCGTTAAAAGGCAATTGATGACGGATGTTCCTTATGGCGTGCTTCTTTCGGGAGGTTTGGATTCGTCGATAGTTTCGGCCATAGCGAAAAAATATGCTGCAAATCGGGTTGAAGCCAACGATAAACAACAAGCATGGTGGCCTCAGTTACATTCTTTTGCGATAGGATTGGAAGGATCGCCCGATTTGGCGGCCGCACAAAAGGTAGCCGATCATATAGGAACTGTCCACCATGAAGTACATTTCACCATACAGGAAGGTTTGGATGCTGTTCGTGATGTGATTTATCATATCGAAACATACGACGTCACAACTATTCGGGCCTCTACCCCTATGTATCTGCTGGCCCGTGTAATCCGTTCGATGGGCATTAAAATGGTTCTTTCCGGCGAAGGCGCGGATGAGATATTCGGCGGCTACTTGTATTTCCACAAAGCGCCTCATGCCAAGGCATTACACGAGGAAACAGTCCGAAAACTGGATAAATTGCACTTGTACGATTGTTTGCGTGCGAATAAGTCGCTTGCTGCCTGGGGGGTAGAAGGTCGTGTTCCTTTCTTGGATAAAGAATTTATGGATGTGGCCATGCGTTTGAATCCGGAAGATAAATTAAGCGGTTTGAAAGGCCGGATGGAAAAATGGATTCTTCGTAAAGCCTTTGAAGATCTTTTACCGGAAAGCGTAGCGTGGCGGCAAAAAGAACAGTTTTCGGATGGAGTAGGCTACAGTTGGATTGATACGTTAAAAAAAATCGCTTCTTCACAGGTAAGCGACGAACAATTTGCAAAGGCAGCGGAACGTTTTCCCATTCATCCGCCAATGTCTAAAGAGGAATATTATTATCGCACGTTATTTGAAGAATTATTTCCCTCCGATTCGGCAGCTAAAACTGTTCCTTCCGTTCCCTCGATAGCATGCAGTACGCCGGTCGCTCTTGAATGGGACGAAGCGTTTAAGAAAATGATTGATCCTTCGGGGAGAGCAGTAAAAACCGTTCATAAGGATGCGTATTAAAATGGAAAGACGATTTCTATTGGTATCTATCGCCTGCGGCGAATATCAGGAACTCATCAAAGAATTGAAGCAAAATTCGGAAAAAGGTATATTGCTTTTATTCGTCTGTGTGTGATTGAAAAATTTCATGTATCTTTGCAGCAACTACTAAATTTCAAGTAAAGAAGGATGGAAGAAGTTGTTTTTTCAACTTATACGGTTGATTTTGCAAGGATTGCGTTAGAATATTGTGCATTTGTAGAAAAGGCGAAAGAGATTGATAAGAAAACTTTTGTGGATAATATGACTAAAGTTTTGCCGTTATTATATCTTAAAGTATCCGTTATTCCCGAAATTAAGGAAGATTATGATTCTTTTTTGGAAACGAAAGTAGACGAAAATTTATATTCTCAAGTAGAAAACAGTATTAGTTCATTGTTAGATAACGATAATTTATACTTGGAAACTTTTCATCCGGATATTAAATTGAGTGATTCGCCGGTTGCCGTAAAAATTTCGGAAGACATGGCCGATATTTATCAGGATTTGGGAAATTTCATTGCTGTTTTTAAAAATGGACAAAAGGAAACGATGAATGATTCCTTGGTTTTATGTATTGATAATTTCAAAAAATATTGGGGGCAACGTTTGGTAAATGCATTGAGAGCATTTCATTTTATTAAGTATAAATTAGAAATTGAAGAGTAAAAGGACACTTTGGGGAAAACGATTACAAAAGAAGAAATCTCATTATTTCCGGTTGAGGAATTTACAGGTCAAATATATGAAATAAAGACGGAAATAGAAACAGAAGATGCCGTAAATTATTTGTCTAAATTTGAAATGCTTGGATTTGACACCGAAACTCGTCCTTCTTTCAGGAAAGGACAAGTGAATGGAGTCGCTCTTATTCAATTGTCTACCGATGATATTTGTTTTTTATTCCGGTTGAATAAAATGGACTTTTTTCCGTCTACTTTCATTCGATTATTATCTAATCCGGGAACGTTAAAAATCGGATTGTCGTTAAGAGACGATTTTCAATCCATGCGCAGGAAAATGAAATTCATACCGGAAGGTTTTGTCGATTTACAAAAAATAGTTACTCAATATGATATCGAAGATACCGGTTTACAAAAAATATATGCACTTCTTTTTAATAAAAGAATATCAAAAAATCAGAGATTAACCAACTGGGAAGCCGAAGAACTGACTGAGTATCAGAAAAAATATGCAGCCTTAGACGCTTGGGCTTGTCTGAAAATATATGAGAAATTATGTCCCTTAAAAAAGTTTATTTAAATCAGGGAAAAGAAGAATCCCTGAAACGTTTTCATCCCTGGGTGTTTTCAGGAGCCATTCACCATATTGACGGCGTTCCCGAAGAAGGAGAGATTGTAGAAGTATACGATTCGAAAGAAAATTTTTTAGCGTTAGGACATTGTCAGATTGGTTCTATTGCGGTTCGAGTTCTCGGTTTTGAAAAAGAATCGATTGATAAAACATTTTGGAAGCGGCGTTTTGAAACAGCTTATCAATTACGCAAACAATTAGGTTTGGCGGGAAACGCCAATAATAATACATACCGGTTGATCCATGGCGAAGGCGATTTGTTGTCCGGATTGATAGTCGATATTTATGCCGATACGGCAGTGATGCAAGCACATTCGCCGGGAATGCATATTGTGAGAAACGAATTGGCCGGCGCTTTGAAAGAAGTTTTGGGTAGTTCCATTAAAAATATTTATTATAAATCGGAAACAACTTTACCATTTAAAGCCGGATTAGAAGCTGAAAACGGTTATTTGACAGGCGGTCAAAATCATTCCGCCGTTATTGTTGAGAACGGATTGAAATTTTATGTTGATTGGGTAAAAGGACAAAAAACCGGATTTTTCATTGACCAGCGGGACAATCGTTGTTTATTAGAACGTTATTCCAAAGGAAGAACCGTTTTAAATATGTTTTGCTATACAGGCGGATTTTCTTGCTACGCTATGCGGGGAGGCGCTCAACAGGTCCATTCGGTAGACAGTTCTTCCAAAGCAATTGCCTTAACCAATGAGAATATCGCTTTGAATTTTCCGAATGATATTCGTCATCAATCCTTTGTGGAAGATGCGTTTAAATATCTGGAAAAGACGGCTGACCAATACGATTTAATTGTACTGGATCCTCCGGCTTTTGCTAAACACCGGAAAGTTTTGAAAAATGCGTTACAAGGTTATCGCAAGCTAAACGCGGTTGCTTTTGAAAAAATAAAACAGGGAGGAATTATTTTCACCTTTTCTTGTTCGCAAGTAATTTCTAAAAATGATTTTCGGTTAGCCGTATTCAGCGCAGCCGCTCAATCCGGAAGAAAAGTAAAGATTTTGCATCAACTTACTCAACCGGCAGATCATCCAATAAATATATATCATCCTGAAGGAGAGTATCTTAAAGGATTAATTCTCTCGGTCGAATAATATTTATATGTTAAATATTATTAAATACAAAAAATTTAACGCTAATAATTATGTTTTATAACATAAATCCTTTATCTTTGTATTGTGTTTTTCATGGTATTAGATTTAAGGTTAACAATGAAGATTGGTTGTCGGGATGACAACCTTTTCTTTTTTGTACAGATCGAAAATATACCGGTCTTTCTTCCGTATAGATAAATTAGATATAAAAATAGAGATTATTGATTTGATTTATATGATTCTTTATCTTAAATTTGTAGAAATTTTATTAGCAGGGTATGTTAATAAAATAAACAATTATTAATTAAATAAAAAAATAACAGTATGAGCACAAAAAACAGTGTAGGATTAGAACTGAATACGGTGAATCCGGTAATTGCAAAGTTAAGAGATTTATTAGCTGATTACCAAGTTTTTTACACAAATTTGAGAGGTTTTCACTGGAACATACAGGGAGACAAGTTTTATGAATTACATGCGCTTTATGAAGAATATTATAATGAATTTGCGGAAAAAATTGATGAAGTTGCCGAACGCATAGTTATATTGGGTGAAATTCCGGCAAACAGTTTTTCCGTTTATTTGAAACAGTCGGGTGTAAAAGAAATATCCGGCGTTTCCGATTGGAAAACAGGCGTGACCAATGTATTGGAAACGCTCCGGTTTTTGCTTGGCAAACTAAGAGAACTTCAAGGTTTAGCTATTAAATCGGGTGATACGGGAACGGTTTCTTTAGCAAGTCACGGCATCAAAAATTTTGAAAAGAAAATCTGGATGCTTTCCGCTTATTTGAAAGATTAAACGAGGCGAAGGCGCGAAAGGGCGAAGGCGCGAAAGGGCGAAAGCACGAAAGCACGAAGGCACGAAAGGGCGAAAGCACGAAGGCACGAAAGCACGAAGGCACGAAAGGGCGAAAGCACGAAAGGGCGAAAGCACGAAAGGGCGAAAGCACGAAGGCACGAAAGGGCGAAAGCACGAAAGGGCGAAAGCACGAAGGCACGAAAGCACGAAGGCACGAAAG
>JAIRLY010000105.1 GCA_031259075.1 Dysgonamonadaceae bacterium
GAGCGAAGCGAGGAACCGGAGCGAAGCGAGGAACCGGAGCGAAGCGGAGCTCGGCGCAGCCAATCTCCCCCAACGCCCACCGCACTTATGTAGCCCAATGGCAGACGATAGCGCAGAAAAGCAGAAAAAAGGATAGCGCCTCAAAAAAAGACTTAACCGATTTTTATTGATTTACAAAAACAATTATTTTATAATATTCTCATATTCAACGAATCAAACAGCTTGAGAAACTTGAAGAATTAACCGTTAAAGGAGCGGGCAAAAATTTTTTTCTCTGCTTGCAACCAAAAGCACCTTTGGTTACGTCTAACGATAAATTATTTCTTTTTTATTTACCGTTTAATACCAAAAAAATTATGGAAGACATTTTGGCAATAGTAGGGGTATTTTTTGTCCCCTTCGCGGCGCTCCTGCTCATCCTCTGGTTTTACTTCAGGCATATTCGGCGGCGTAATGAGCTGAAAGCAGAGCTTTACAGCAAATCCCTTGAGAAAGGCGTGGAGCTGCCGAAAGAGTTGTTCGGTGCGGCCCCAAGTAAGAACACGTGGCTTATTCTCGGCGTTACCCTTGCCGCCTTAGGGCTGGGGCTTATTCTGGCGTTTAGCCTGCTTGCCTGCATAGAAGGAAGCGTGAAAGTCTTGGGCGCAGGCATCTTTGGGCTAATTCCGCTCATGCTGGGGCTTGGCTTTTTGGCCATTCACATCATCAGCCGCAGGCTGCAAGGTGGGCAGAGCTGAGGAGTTTGCGCTGGTATCGCGCGTAGCGCTGCTGGGCGACGGGAAGGCTTTCGGCTTGCTGGTTGAGGCCTACCGCTCGCCCATGCTGCGCTTCCTGCTTCACCTGTGCGGCGACGAGGAGGTGAGCAAAGACCTTGCTCAGGAAGCCTTTCTCAAGGCCTGGCTCAGCATCCGGTCGTTTCGCGCCGCCGCAAGTTTCTCCACGTGGCTGTTCCGCATTGCCTACAATACTTTCTACGACTACGCACGGGCGCGGAAGCCCGGCGCTGACTTCGACAGCGTAGCCCTCCGGCTGGAGGCGGCTACGCCCGGCATCGACCGCAGCATAGATTTTGCCCGCTCCATGTCGATTCTCAAGGGCGATGAGCGGTCGGCCATGCTGCTTTTTTACATGGAAGACTTTAGCGTGAAAAAAATTGCGCAGGTGATGAAATGCCCCGAAGGCACCGTGAAGTCATTGCTCTTTAGGGGAAAAGAAAAATTATCGGTTTACCTCAAAAATTCAGGATATGACAGATAGCAGTAGCGTAAGCGCACCCGACGTTGGCAGGTGGTTCAAAGCCCACCGGCAGGAGTTTGCCGACAACGGTTTTACCGAAAGGCTCATGCGGCAGCTTCCGCCCAAGCCGTCGCTGCTGCCTGCGGCAGCAGCTGCCATAGGCGTGGCGGCGAGCGTTGTTGCAGGATTTCTTATGCTGTTGGCCAGCCTGAAT
The DNA here is from genome assembly GCA_031259075.1 of Dysgonamonadaceae bacterium. Lineage (GTDB taxonomy): Bacteria > Bacteroidota > Bacteroidia > Bacteroidales > Azobacteroidaceae > Azobacteroides. Next base: position 1,451 of record JAIRLY010000105.1, read on the forward strand.
GCCGGCGTGGCTACGGATAACATTCGCAACTCCCTTGCTGCTGCTGTTTCCTTTTCATCGTGGTTGAGCGCTGCCCTTAGCGATATTTTACACGCCGCTGCCGTTGCTGCGGCCACAGCCATAGCCTCTACCGCTTCCCTGCCGCCGCTACTCGCAGGAGCTATCGTTACCTCCCTGATGGGGATTCTGGCTTTGTCGCTCGCCGCTTTTGGGGAAAACAACGAGGCTGCGTGGTGATGCTAAGTGAATGAAGCGGATAGATATTGAGATATTGCACCCGATTTACCCCCAAACGTATTGAAGCACACGTTTGCATTTGTTTCGTGGCCTATAAAGTATATAAAGAGCTGGAACGCATCCTGAAGGTAAGTGGAATCAATTTGAGTGTAGATAAGGCTTTGGACATTGCAAAAACAATAACAACCCTAAAAATCAAGTTGCCCGCATGTGGACAAACCTTGACTAAAACGATGATTATAAATAACGCCCAGACACAAAACCATTGCCCGGCTATTTGAGGAAAATTTCTGGAAGTCCTTTTAAGGTGACGCATTGTCGAAGTCAGGAGAATGAAGTGTTAAACGGCAAAACACTATTACCTTTTCTCCACCAGATATTCCCAAAATCGTTGGGGCATGAATCGCCGTTGAAGTTTGAGGTTTTTTCTTTCTTGAATTGTTGTGGCTTTCAGGTAATCTTTCCATACATTTTGGAATGTTTTTTCGCAGTCGTCCTGTTGTTCGGGAGCAAGATTCCCTGTTTGAAGAGCGGGGAGAGGATTGTCGAACCAAATCAACTCCGTTTTTTTCAAATCATAAAACAATCCGAAATTTCTCCGTGAGTCGTAAATGATCCATTGTTGGTCGGCATACCGGTCTTGAAAGAAATCGGAACAAAGCGGCAAAACGTTATACAACGGAGCGATAACGGCAAAATACATTCCATCGGTTGTTTTCTGAAAACGAACGAATTGCTTGATACGATTTATCTCGCTTTGAACCTTTTTATAAATCTTGGATAAAAACAGTACATCGTCATCTGCAAAATTGACTTCAATACCGGCCGACGACGTCAACGACTTTTGAATATAACGAAACAAGCGCAGTTCGATATCCGGCATTTCGGAAAGGTAACAAATGAACAACATATTCAAGGCAGACTTTGAAATTCGTTTTCTCAATCCCTGCAACACCCGTCCTGCTTTTCCGGTATCGGTAACCACTTCGTGCGTATCGGTAAATAAAGGAACGGCTTCATTCGTGTCTACCATCCGGCAGGGAAGTTCTTTCCGGTTATAAGCGTCAAAAATACAAGTCAGAAAGCCCTCAAAAGACTTATCGTATTGATAATATAGCATTTTGCAACGTCATTTATCTATTACTCAAAAACGATCGACAGTTGTCTGTTGTTTATTTTCTTTTTATCGGATTGAGTCAATACTTTCCGGATATATTCCGGGTTCATTTTGCGGGTCGTATACGTCGGCAATTCGTTGCAAGTGATAAAATATTGAGCTCGTTTCATCACCACGCCCATTTTTATCAAGTGTCCAGAAGTCAGACGGCCGTATTTCCGGGAAGCAACAATCAGTTGAGCAGATTTAGTGCCGATGCCCGGCACACGCAGTATCAACTCATAATCGGCAGTATTGATGTTAACAGGAAAAAACTGCGGATTACGTAACGCCCATGATAATTTCGGATCTATTTCCAGTTCCAGATTAGGATGCGATTCATTTACAATTTCATCTACTTTGAACTGATAAAAACGCATCAACCAATCGGCCTGATACAATCGGTTTTCACGAACCAGCGGCGGGACGGTTAACACCGGCAAGCGTGCATCATATTTATTGATGTGGATATATCCCGAATAGTAAACCCTTTTCATAGCCGGCCGTTGATACATCGCATGAGCCAGATGCAAAATTTTATTATCATCATCGGGCGAGCCTCCAATAATCATTTGTGTACTTTGTCCGGCCGGAGCAAACCTTGGGGCGTGACGGTATTTCTTTTTTTCTTCTTTGCTTTCTAAAAATCCCTGTTGAATATAATGCATGGGACGGAAAACACTTTGGTAATCTTTATCGGGAGCAATACGTTTCAGGCTTTCTTCCGAAGGCATTTCAATGTTGCAACTCATGCGGTCGGCATATAGTCCCGCTTCTGCAATCAGTTCGCGGCTGGCTCCGGGGATACTTTTCAAATGAATATAACCATTGTAGCGATGATTGATCCGTAAATCTTTAGCAACCCTTACCATGCGTTCCATTGTATAATCGGCATTACGAACAACTCCCGAACTCAGAAATAATCCTTCAATATAATTTCGCCTGTAAAATTCAATTGTTAATTCTACTAATTCGGAAACGGTAAAAGTAGTACGGGGAATATCATTGCTTCTGCGGTTGACACAATAACCGCAATCATAAATACAATAATTGGTAAGCATGATTTTCAGAAGGGAAACACACCGTCCGTCTTCCGTAAAACTGTGACAAATCCCCCACCCTTCCGCAGAACCAATCCCCTTTTGAGTGTTACTGCGTGAAGTTCCGCTGGAAGCGCAAGAAACGTCGAATTTAGCCGCTTCCGCCAGTATTTTCAATTTGTCGGCTATTTTCGGATTCATAAAGAACCGGTTATTTACGAACAACTGCTTATTTCACTTCCCAAATATCGCCCGACATCAAGAACTCTCTCAAATTCCGCGTCGATTTTTTAACTTTTACTTCTTCTATTTGTATCTCCATCTCACGGTCGTAGGCAGGAGCTTCCACATCCCGTATTACGCCCAAGGCGACCGGTAATTCGTCGCCGTCCATTAATGACAGTTTCAAATGAAGCGTAGGATCGAAAGTCGTTTTGTCATGTACCAATACATCATCCGAAGTATAACCATTTTTTCCAATGGTTACTGCTTTAAGATCAAAACCTTCTTGTACAATTCCTTTATTATTGTCTTTCCCGTAAATCATTTTCTCTCCATGATGCAAAAAGATGGTTTTATCCGGACGATTTTCGCGAGCAGTAATGTTCTCATTAATACCATCGTTAAAAATCACGCAGTTCAGGATTACTTCTACAACGGAAGTCCCTTTATGTTGGGCAGCGGCTATCAAAATATCCGGCGTATTTTTGACGTCCGTATCAATCGTGCGGGCAAAAAATTTGCCTCTTGCTCCAATGGCCAGTTCGGCAGGACGGAAAGGATCTTCTATGGTTCCGTAAGGCGAAGATTTGGAGACAAATCCACGCGTGGAAGTAGGAGAATATTGCCCTTTCGTCAAGCCGTAGATTTTATTATTCATTAAAAGAATGTTAATATCCACATTTCGTCTTACGGTATGAATAAAGTGATTCCCGCCAATGGCCAGACAATCGCCGTCGCCGGTAGCAAGCCAAACCGACAATTGGGGATTGGCTACTTTTACTCCGGTTGCGATAGCCGCCCCTCGACCGTGAATGGTATGAAATCCATACGTATTCATATAATAAGGTAAACGGGAAGAACAACCAATACCTGAAATAACGGCAATGTTGTGAGGAGCAACCTCCAATTGAGCCAATGCTTTATGTAAACTGTTTAATATGCCATAATCGCCACAACCCGGACACCACCTTACTAATTGTGGACTTTTGAAGTCTTTTGCTTCCATATAAATTGAAAAGTGAAAATAAATATAAAAAATGAAAACGAACCGTTGTAATCCTGTTCATTTTCACTTCTCATTTTCCAATAAATTAATTATTTCTTCTACTAATCGAGAAACGATAAACGGTTGACCTTTTACGCGGTTGAATTGTTCGGGATTGAATCCCCTGATTTTCGAACGCAGAAAGTCGGCAAATTGACCTAAGTTTTGTTCAATAATCAATACTTTTTTGTACTTCCGCAAGATAGTTTCCGTATTTCGAGGTAAAGGGTTGATATAGCGGAAATGTGTAAAAGCCACTTTCTTTCCCCATTTTTTAGTTTCTTCTACCGCTTCGGATAAGTGACCATACGTTCCTCCCCAACCTACAACCAATAAATCGGCGTCTTCCTCTCCGGTTACTTCCTGCAATGGAAGACAAGCCGCAATTTTATCTATTTTAGCCTGACGTGTCATTACCATTTTTTGATGATTATCAGGGTCGGTACTGATAACGCCGGTCGTATATTCTTTTTCCAGCCCCCCGATGCGATGTGAAAATCCTTCTGTTCCCGGAACGGCCCAATAACGAACATCATTTTCCAAATTCCGCACATAAGGAAGCCATCCCTTTTGTATTTCGGCAGTCACATAAGGCGGTTTGATTTCGGGATATTCTTCCAGATCGGGAATTCTCCATGCAGAAGAACCGTTGGCGATATATCCGTCGGTCAAAAGAATCACCGGAGTCATGTGTTCCAATGCGATTTTAGCCGCCTGAAATGCGGAGTCGAAACAATCGGTCGGCGAAAGAGCTGCTAATACGACCACCGGACTTTCGCCGTTTCGTCCGTACAAAGCCTGTGCCAAATCGGTTTGCTCGCTTTTAGTCGGCATGCCTGTCGAAGGCCCCGCCCGCTGAACATCTACAATTACTAATGGGATTTCGGCAATTACCGCCAATCCGATTGCTTCGCTTTTCAAAGCTAAACCGGGTCCCGAAGTACTGGTTGCCGCTAAATTTCCGGCAAAAGAAGCGCCTATTGCCGTACAAATACCGGCTATTTCATCTTCCGTTTGCATTACTTTTACACCCAACTCTTTCCTTAATGTCAACTCCTGCATAATATCGGTAGCCGGAGTTATCGGATACGAACCAAGGAATAATTGTAATCCGGCTTTTTCGGCGGCGGCAATCAATCCGTAAGCCGTTGCCTTATTTCCGTTGATGTCGGTATAAAATCCTTTCCGCTGAGAAACAGTTTCAATCCGGTAAGTCGAAACCGAAGCGTGTATATTATGTCCGTAGTTGAATCCGGATTGTAAAACCTGCAAATTGGCTTCCAACACAGCCGGTTTCTTTTTGAACTTTTCGGTCAACAGTTTCTCTACAATTTCCAAAGGCCGGTTGAATAGCCAACAAACCAATCCCAACGCAAAGACATTCCGGCTTCGAAGCGCTTGCTTGTTATCCGCACTATTTTCCAAGCTGCTCTTACACATTTGAGTAATCGGCGCAGCCACCACCTGAACAGAAGTTAATCCCAATTCTTTGAAAGGATCTTCTGTTTGAAACAACGCTCGTTCCAAATCTTCGGCTTGAAATGAATCGGCGTCAATAATCACGACTGAATCCGGTTTGAGGAATTGGGCGTTTACTTTAAGCGCAGCCGGATTCATGGCGATTAAAACATCTGCCTTATCTCCCGCAGTGTAAACTTTTTTACTCCCCAATTGCATCTGATATCCGGAAACTCCGCTTAAAGTACCGTGAGGCGCTCGAATTTCAGCCGGATAATCCGGAAAAGTAATGATTTCGTTTCCTAATTCAGCAGAAAGATTGGAAAAGATTGTTCCTGCAAGTTGCATTCCATCTCCGGAATCTCCGGAAAATCGAATCACGACACTTTCTAAATCTTTTACTTTGGTTTCCTGTATCATAATATTAATATTAATATGCTGTTAGCGTGCTCATGCACCAACATGCAACAAAGGTAGTAAATAATCATATTGCTCCAAAAACATTAACAGGACAAATTTTTTAGAAATTAATTGCAGTATGGCGATAAAGTACTCAGGATAAACCTTAATCCCTGCCCTGCGAAGGCTCTGCCTTCACCGAGTAAGGGGCATCAACAATTAGGTCAAAAGATGAATACCTTTCTTTTTCTCGTAGATTTTCCCCTTATTAGATCAACAATCGTCTTTTCTTGAGATGTTGTTGAATGTGCATTTTAAGATTCCTAAATGTTAAAACTTAGTGCCTCTGAGGATATATTATCATCCTTCCTTTCTTGAAATATTTTATTAGCTATTTTAAAATGTTTATCTTGAGGTTCAATTCCACGAGCTTTTATATCAGAAAAATCTCTTTCTAAATCATTATAAAGTTCATTTAATTTTTCTTTAGAAATAGTTGGATTTTTTGCTACTCTTGTTCTTTGTGCTAAAAGCATATAAGAATTTTGTGTGAATTTATGCTCTTCAAAAGTAATACTATACCGCATGTGATTACTAAAAATTGTGGCAAATAATGAACAGAAAGCAAATATAATTGAAAGTAAAAGAAAAAATAACGAAACCGTACTTTGATTATTATTTATATAACTAAGTGTCATAAATAACATGCTTAATAGAGAGGTTGATATGGTAATAACATACCAAAGAGATTCCCTGAAACGAGAGTTATTCATGGCCTCTCTGTGAGCGAAAGCATTAATTCTAGCTCTCATCCACACTTTTCCAATTAATTCTTGTAATTTTTTTATTTCATCTGCGTCACTCATATTTAGCTTCCCCAAAAAAATTCCTTATTAATTGTTTTTCATAAGATTGTCCTTTCGGAAGAATACTTATGTAAATTTCTTCCTCTTTCATTAACAATATATATTCGTTTTTTGATCTTTTCAGAATGTTAGTGGCTTTTTCTAAAGTGTTTGTTTTTTGACACTTTGTTTTTTCTACAAATAAGCCAATTATGTTTTCTTTAAAAGAATCAAGGGGCAAAAAATGAGCGTGTGCATGACTGTTTGTGAATCCACTTGTACAAAATTGCGCCCTTCCCCGCTCAACTAAAATGAAATTATCTATTAATTTTTTATCCATCAAATTTTTAAACAATAATTTGTATTTTGAACACAAATCTTTATTGTCAATCATTGATGTATAGGGATGTTTAGATATAACCAATAAATGATTTTCAACAATTGGATTTCTATCATGTACAACTTTAAAATCTTCATCTTCATAAACAGATTGTTCTGACATGATACGTTTTATTGGATCATCGTTGACGTCAAGCGTTTTAACAGAGTAATTTGAAGGCAGATTATTAATGTCGTTAAAGAAATAGCTTGGAATAAGCTTATATCCAAATTCTCTAAGAATTATAGCCGGATGTGAAAGTAATCCAAAATCAACGGTTATATAATCGTCGATATTCTTTGGCAGCTTTTCTATTATATCAAGCAATTCTTTTTCATAATTTCGTTGATTTGAAATCTGTAAATGTAACGGCTTAATACCATCCCATTTTTCAATATCCAATATTGAACCGATGACATAACGTTCCATTTGTACTGCTTTTGGCTGCTGTACAATACTAAAGCCTTTTCTGATATTTAAAAATGACCAATCTTTGGTATCATCTTCTACAAAGTGAAAATTTAAAGGCAGAACGAATTTGAAGTGCTTTTTTAAAATGGATACTACATCATTTAACTTTGTTTGCCATTCAACAAGAGTATTATCAGCTGTAACTTTTTGATAATCATTATGTTCTTTAGGATTATCGGCAAATTTTAACTTTGTTCTTTCCTTATTCCAAATCCATGCTTTTGCCGTTTTGTTATCCAAATATATTACATCGGGATTTAGAATGTTATCACTTTCCCACATACCGGGAATTTGTTCCAATAACAGATCGTTCTCATTTAACAATAACTCAAAACTTCTTCTGACATTTAAATACTCATGAACAATTATTTCATATTTTTTTGAATTTGGAATAGTTGTATTCTCTAACCATTGTTTTAATTCATCTTTGGTATTAAAGAAATTTCTTGGCAGATTAACTTGATTTTTATAGGAAAATCTGAGGGTAACAGGTTTTTCAAAGTCAAAATCCATTAAAATATGTTCATATAATTTTTCTTTTGTTAGAAAAGGGTATATTTTTAATTTTTCTTTGAATAATCCAACCTTGTGAAACCACTGCATTGCTTCAGATTTAGAAATGAATATGTCTGAACGTCTGTCATTAATAAAATCATTTACATTTTGATCTGAAAGATTATTAATCTGAAGAACAAAAGTTTGTGTTGATGTAAAACCTATTTCTAAATGAATCGAATTTCCATTCAACACTGATTGCCTTGCATTGTCTATAATGGCATATAGTTCATTGTAAGCATTGGGATGAAGATGAAGCCCTTGCATTACACCTTCTTTATTTGTAATGTCTTTTTTACTTCTAAACTGAGAAAAATTAGGTGTTATACTTCCGCTTACAGCATTTTTAATATCACTATTGAAAATTTCTACATAATCCGAATCTTTATCCAAAACAACTAATGCCGATTTATTACATTTTATTTCATTTTGAACTAACAAAGCTATATGGTCTTTGGGTAAAGAAACATTTTTCAGGTCAGCATAGTTTGATATTTTTTCACTGTTTGAGTCTTCGTATATTGTTTTTAAGAAATCAATAAATTCATCAAAATTTGTTGCTCCTCTGAATGAATTAAATAAACCGGCAAAAGAATGTCCCTGTACCCATTCTAAGGAGGAAGAAGATCTAAGTATTAGGATTTCAGAAGTTTCGAGTAATTTTATAAATAATCCTTTTATAATAGTTAGACCATTCTCATCTAATGCATTTTTAGCAATTTTTGCAACTAACTCATTAGACAAAATAAAACCATTTGGTATCCACTCAAATAGTAATGGATTGTTGTTTAAAGAGGATGCCTTTACTCCATACTTTTTAGACGATAATTGCTTCGGAGTTTTTAATAATTCTATATCGTTATTTACTTCATCCATAGTCTTTGTCACTCTATTTTTTGCCATACTTAGCACTTTGTTTGATAATTTTTTATCATTAGTGACTACTGTGGTTATTTGGTTAGCAAGCCATAACCTTAAAAGCTTATCTTTATCCACTTTTAACAATTTTGCAATTGCAAATACTTGTTCGCGCTTAACTTTCCGTTCGCCTCTTTCTATTTTGCAATAGGTAGTCTCGTCAATACCCAACACTTCCGCTACTTTACGTTGCGGCAAATGGTATTGTTCTCTAAACTGCTTGATCTTCTTTATAAAAGTCATTCGTTTAAAATTTTTGACGTCTTAAATATTTCTACAAAGTTAGTATAAAATTCTCAATTACACACAAGAGGAAAGATACAAATAATCATATTGCTCCAAAAACATTAACAGGACAATTTTTAGAAAACAGTCAAAAACAAACCGATATCGTTTGCCGGAAGATTGAAATGTTTTGCGACATAACTGTTTACTAATTTTCCGGCATAAATGTATAATCCGGAGCGGAAACTCATATCT
>JAIRLY010000162.1 GCA_031259075.1 Dysgonamonadaceae bacterium
GATTTAAAATTGTCGCATCGTTATTACTCTGAAATCGGAGAAAATTACTCCAAAGTCGGAGAAAATACCTTTCGGATTCGCAATGATGATGCGAAAAACCTGAATTTTTAAATCGACGCAGTCAAATGCACCGGGTGTAAGTAAGTAGCAATATAAAATCGTAAATCTACAATTAAAAATTTGATTATAATGGAAGTATTAAGAACATTTAAAGAGAAATTATCGAAAGGAACGCCGGTTTACGGTCCTTTCATGAAGACCGTTGATCCGGCATTTGTTGAATGTGCCGGTCATGCCGGTTTCGATTTCGTAATTTTGGACATGGAACATGGACCCGCAAGTTTCTCCGACCTTCAAAACCTGATTCGTGGAGCGGAAGCGTCGGGACTTGTTCCGATAGTTCGCACTTACGATTCGTCCGAGACAGCCATCAGCAAAGCGCTTGATTTAGGCGCGAAAGGCGTACAGATTCCGCAAATCCAGTCGGCAGACGAAGCAAAAGAAGTTGTCAAAGCTGCCAAATATTTCCCGAAAGGCGAACGCGGCGTATGCCGTTTCGTGCGTGCGGCAAACTATTCGTCCACACCGCGTAACGAATATTTCGAACTTGCAAACGAAGCGTTGATTATCCTGCAAGTCGAAGGAAAACAGGTACTGAACAAGTTAGACAGCATCCTGAGCGTCGAAGGGCTGGATATTCTTTTCATCGGACCCTACGACCTGTCACAGTCGCTTGGCGTTCCGGGTCAGGTGTCGCATCCTTCGGTCGTCGAAGCGATTAAAAATATCTCCGAACAGGCTAAAAAAGCGGGAATTGTCACCGGCGTATTCTGCGACACGTTCGAAGCGGCAGATTTATGGCGAGGCGCAGGCATTCAGTATCTCTCCTGGTCGGTTGACGTCGGTATCTTTACGGAAGCATGCAGCAATATAGTAACTAATTTAAAGAAATGATAATTTATGAGTAATTCGAATAAAAAAGCAAGATTGATAACGCCCGGTTACATTGTTACATTTATCCTGGTAGTGTGTTTATTTTTCCTGTGGTCGTGGCCCAACACATTAAATGATTTTTTGATAACACAGTTTAAGAAATCGTTGGAATTAAGTCTGGCACAAACCGGTTTCTTGCCGTTTGCGCTTAAGACCGGCTATTTTTGCCTCGCTATCCCTGCGGGACTGTATATGCAGAGAAAGGGCTACAAATCCGGAATTTTGATGGGACTGATTTTGTTTGCCGCGGGCTGCCTGCTGTTTTATCCGGCGGCAAGTACGCAGAAATTCACCCTGTTTCTTTGTGGCATATTCGTGATGGCAGGAGGTTGCGCCTTTCTCGAAATCGGCGCCAACAGTTTCGTGGTAAGTCTCGGCGATAAGGAAACCTCCGAGAGACGGCTGAATTTAGCGCAGTCTTTCAATCCCATCGGCAACATTATGGCTTCGACCGCCGCTACCTTATTCATCTTTTCGGGAAACGAGCCTAATGCAACGGCAATCGAAACGATGAAAATTACCGGAAGTTACGACTCGTTCCTGAAAGAAGAAAATGCCCGCGTTTTCCCTGTCTATATTATGCTTGCAGTGATAGTATTGATAATAGCTTTCCTGATCTCGCGGGCAAAATTTCCGGAAATTGCAGTAGAAAAGAAAGTCAAAGAAAGAGGCAGTTTCAAAGCGTTGCTGAAATATCCGCACTGGTGGGGCGCAATCCTTTCGCAATTTTTTTACCTTGGCGCTCAGTTAGGAACATGGTCGTATCTCGTTCTTTACATAACTCAAAACAGTAAGTTGGGCGAAAAAGCCGCAGGCGGATTTGTAATAGCCAACATGATTCTGTTCATGACAGGCCGTTTCTTCGCCACCTGGCTGATGAAATACTTTAAACCCACACGGTTGATGGGTATTTATGCCATAATTAACTTTTGCCTGATTTCCGTTGCCGTTTTGGGGTCGAAATGGGGCGAACTAAAGTTCGGACTCGGCTTGAACGACGTCGTATTTGCCGTTCCGTTTACCGGATTTTCGATGCCCGTCAGCATCTATGCGTTGATACTTACGGCGTTGTTCATGTCGCTTATGTATCCCACCAATTTTGCTTCGGGAGTAAAAGGTTTGGGACCGAATACCAAACTTGGCGCCTCAATTCTGGTAATGAGTTTGATTGGCGGAGCGCTCGGTTCTTTGGCTATCAGCAGCCTTGCCGGTTCGAAATGGGGACTGGCGGCAGGAATGGATGCACACCAGATAGCCGGCGGCATGTGTGTCATTATGGTTTCATACGCCGTGATTGCCTGGTACGCGTTTTTCGGTTCGCGTCCCAGAGGTCCGGTATACGACTGATTTATCCGTCATTAGTGGCGAGCGAAGCAATCCGGAAATTCGATTATTCTCCGGATTGCTTTGTTGTTATGCTACGTCGTGTCAACAGGTTATTAAAATAAGTCAATTGTATTTTAGTTATAACGGATTTTGGTACGGTAAAGTGTTTGTTTTCAGGGTTATCACTTCTATTTTTTTTAAACTAGTTACCTTATCATATCATATCTTCTGGATTAACGTTAAACAATTGAAAAATCTTTTTTTGTAAAGGATTCAAATCGGGAATAGACAGCATTTTATTCTCTTTTCCGATTTTTAATTCGCACAATTTGACATTGTTAATTTCCGCAATGATGTCATTGAACGATAATTGGCAGTCGTTTTTTTCATTAAATGTTTTCAGGAAGGGATAAATCTTTTTTTCCAATTCATTGATGACAGCATAAGCAAACACGCATAATTCTCGCGCCTTCGCACCCTCAAATTCCTCGAATTTTCATCCCCCCATAACCCGCACATCCTCCAAAAAGCAAAAAAAAAATCATCTCGCGCATAAATTTTTCACTCGCTATATCAGCATATTACATCTTTCTCGCAAAAAAATTACAAAAAAGTGAACAATGTATGAAAAAACAATTTATATTTGCATCCAGTTTTGACACGAAATATATATATATGTAGATTACAGAACAATTAAACATGATGTAAGATGTTTTCATCGAAAGTAAATATTAGTCGCAACAGGTGCGACGCTTCGATTCTCGAAGAGGGTGATGTTCTTGATATTATTCATTTATTCTTTATGGGTATATATTTGCATATCTCAGAAATTATTTTAACACACACACACACACACACACACACACACACACACACACAGCGTCGCGCGCGAAAATAAAAATATATACCAATTCACCAAAACCACAAAACTGTTTTACAGCAGTATTGTGGTTTTGTTTTACAACACGGTTAAACAAAAGTTCACACAAAATTTATATTCTTTGTGTTCGTTTGGCAACAACCGGCTTTCGGCTTTACTTTTACTTTGTCAAAACAATGGAAATGATTATGGCAAACAGATTGAAAATAAATAAATAAATAAATAAAGTTTATAAAACTAAATAATTATTAAATGAAATAACAACTTTTAAAATAACTGCTTATGGATATAGAAAAAGAAGAACAATAATTCCGGTTTACGCGACCGATGAGGATGATGAAATGATATACTCATCCGGCAACAAAATAAAATAAATAAACATAAAATTTTTTAAACTAAATTAGATTATATGATCAAAAAATGTATTTCATTATTGAAAGAGAGTACATGGCGAAAAGCATTGTGCGTGTTGTGTATTCTCGGATGCTCGCTGACTGTCGTTGCACAGCAACAAGTGAGCGGCAAAGTCGTTGACGCAGGCGGAATCTCCGTTGTTGGCGCCAGCGTGAGTGAAAAAGGCACCACTAATGGCGTCGTTACCGGCACTGACGGTAGCTTCAGCATTAGTGTACAGAGCGGCGAGGCTGTGTTGCAGATATCCTATCTGGGATATGTGACGCAGGAGATTGCGGTGGGCAACCGGACAGAAATCAACGTCACCTTGCTCGACGATACGCAAGCCTTAGATGAAATAGTCGTGGTTGGTTACGGCACGCAGAAGAAAGTGAATTTGTCGGGGTCGGTATCAACGATTTCCAGCGAAATTCTCGAAAACCGCCTGACCTCGAATGTAAATCTTGCCTTGCAGGGAGCGGCGCCTAACCTGAACATTTCGATGACCAGCGGACGCCCCAATTATGCGCCGGATATCAACATCCGGGGATATACGTCCATCAATGGCGGCAGCGCTTTTATTCTGGTTGATAACGTGCCGGTTTCGGCGCAGGAACTGTCGCGCATCAACCCTGCCGATATCGAAAATGTTTCGGTATTGAAAGATGCTTCGGCAGCGGCGATTTACGGCGCACGCGCGGCTTTTGGAGTGGTGCTGATAACGACCAAAAAGGCGGCAAGTGCGAAGATGGAAATCAATGTCGATGCGGCTTATGGTTTCAGACAGTTGTACAATCTTCCCGATATTGTGACCGATGTAGTTGGTTTCATGGATTTGACAAGAATGTCGTGCTATCCCTATTACCTCAGCAGCGGACGTATCGTTTACAACGAATCGGAAGTCGAATATGCCAGACAAGTGGCTGCCGACCCTTCGTTGCCTAAAATCATTCCACATAAAGGCGATAAAGGCGGCATCTATAATGCCGACAGGTGGGGATATTACGAATCAACCGACTGGCTGGATGTTATTTACAGAAGCATAGCGCCAACATACAACATCAATACCAGCGTTGCTCAGAAACACCAAAAAGGCTCGTATATGGTTAGCGCGGCTTATTACCAGCAAGATGGAATTGTCGAATACGAAAACGGATTGAAACGTTACAACATTCGCGCTCTTGGCGATTATGACCTGGCAAAGTGGTGGAATATCGGGACAAATATTTCCTTCGTAAATTCGAACTACAAATACCCAAGCGCATTGGACGAAGGGGGCGGCAGCAATATACACCATGTAGCAATCGGGCAGGATTGCAATACTCCTGCTTATGCACATCCCGACGGAACAATTCCGGGAGGATTGGCAGAAACGCTTGAAACATTGAGACGTGGAGGCGATGCGGAAGACAATGTTTACGAAACGCAAATAACTCTCAATACTAAAATTGACATCCTGAAAGACGTATGGACTGTTAAAGCCGATGCAAACTTCCGCCGGTACTACAATTCCATTGATAAAGTCTGGATTCCGATTGAATACAGCAGCATACCGGGCGTTATCAATTATACGAGGAACAACGTCAGTTCTGCCGAAGACATCAGCAGAGTGAATAATTACACTGTGTACAATGTTTATACCGATTTCCATAAAACCTTTGCCGGAAAGCATTTCTTAAACGCTGTGCTTGGGTTCAATCAGGAATATTTATACGAAAAATCGACAACCGCACGAAAAGAAGGACTGATAAGTTCAAGTTTGCCCACCATACAGTTAGCAACAGGCGAGGATTATGTTTCGCAGGGTATCAATGAACTGGCGCTACGCGGTTCGTTCTACCGCCTGAATTATATTTTCGACAACAAATATATTGTTGAACTTAGCGGGCGTTACGATGGTTCTTCCCGTTTTCCGAAAAAAGACCGTTTCGGGTTTTTCCCCTCGGGTTCGCTGGCTTGGGTTCTCTCAAAGGAAAATTTTGTTGCCGGCATTGCGGAAAGTTTGAAAATCGACCAGCTAAAATTCCGCGTTTCGTACGGTACTTTGGGCAATCAGATAAATTCAAGCTACTATCCTTATGTTGCAAGTATGGGGGCGGGAAATATCGGCAATGTGATTGACGGAGCACAACCGATGGCTGTATATCAGCCCGGAACAGTGGCAGGAGACTTGACATGGGAAAGAGTTCGCTCGATTAACGGCGGAGTTGACCTTGCGCTTTTCAAAAACAAATTCGAACTTTCGTTCGATATTTATACCCGCTACACCGAAGGAATGTTGACGCAGCTCAAACAGTTGCCCGCTTTCTATGGAGCCGGAGCGCCAAGTACAAACGCGGCCGACCTGAAAACCAAAGGCTGGGAATTGAGCCTCGGCTATCGCGACGAATTTAATCTCGCCGGCTCGCCATTTTCGTGGGGACTGCGTTTCATGCTTTCCGACAGCCGCGCCTGGATTACCAAATATGACTCAAACCGCCTTCTTCCCGACGATTTCAATGGTTCTTACAACCATTACGAAGGAAAGGAAATTGGCGAAATATGGGGATTAACTACGCTCGGTTATTTGACGGCAGACGATTTTACTGACGTAGAAAACAACGTATTGAAAGTAGACCAGAGCAAAGTCGGCTCCAATGATACAAGATACCTGTTTTACGTCGGCGACCTGAAGTTTGCGGATATAGACGAGGATGGTGCAGTAACATACGGAGACAATACGGTTGACAATCCGGGCGACCGCAAAATCATCGGTAACAGCAGCATCCGTTATCCGTATTCAATTATGGCAAATGCGTCATGGAAAGGCTTTGATATACAAATCTTTTTACAGGGCGTTGGAAAACGCGACTGGTATCCAACAGCTAAGACAAATTCTTTCTGGGGAGTTTATGCCGAACCATGGACCTCGCCTGTACGGAAAAATTATGACCGCTGGACAGAAGAAAATCCGAGCCAGGATGCCTTTTTCCCGCGTATGAAAAGTATTATTGCAGAAGAATACAGCGTGACAGGTACGAAAGACGAACTGGCAAGCCCGCAAACAAGATATTTACAGGATGCTTCTTATTTGCGGCTCAAAACCTTGAACGTCGGCTATACTATCCCTGCTAAAATAACGAACAAATGGAATATCAGTAAGCTGCGGGTATTTTTCAGTGGCGAAAACCTTTTTACCATTTCACATATTCAAGTGGAAGGAATCGACCCTGAAATATTGTACGGACAATACAGAGGCGGACAATATCCTCAACAAAAAGTGTATTCGTTTGGATTAAATTTGAGTTTCTAATTATTTAAACAATAAAGACATGAAAAAAATATTGTATATTACAGGATTATTCGGGATTATGGCTTTAGTTGCATCTTGTAACGACGATTTTATGGAAAAATATCCGAAGACGCAAATTACCGAAGGCGGTTTCTTCAAAAATACCGACGACTTGAAAACGTATATCAACGGCTTGTATAACGACGGGAACTTGATGTCGGGCGGCGCTAACAGCGACGATGAGTCCGATAATGTCACTTTCAAAACGTCGATGGGCGATACCTGGCAGATGCTGTACGGACAACTTTCGGCTGCCACCGCCAGTGGATGGGACAACTGGGGAAGTTTGCGTAGCGTAAACTTCTTCCTGCAAAACGCCGGTAAAGCAACAGGCTCCGAAACAGAAATCAATAACTATATTGGCATTGCCCGGTATATGAGAGCGTATTTCTATATCGGGAAAGTGCAACTTTATTCCGACGTGCCGTGGACAGACAAAGCCTTGGGAAGCGACGACCCCGATGTATATAAAACCGCCGATTCGCGCGAATTTGTGGTAGATAAAATTATGGAAGACCTCGAATTTGCTGCAGCAAACGTCAGCGCCGACATGGGTAATAAAACGCGAATACATAAATACAGCGTATTAGCCCTGCTCTCGCGTTTTTGTCTGTACGAAGGGACGTACCGCAAATATCATTCCGAACTGAACCTCGCATCTTCGGCTGACCGGTTTTTGCAACGCTCGCTCTCTGCAAGCGAGGAAATCATCAATAGCGGGCTGTTCAATATCAGTACGAACGGTACGGCGGCAGAAGAGTTTGCAACTGGAGGCGAAATTTATATTTCGACGGCATATCGCGCTCTGTTCCAGTCGCAAGACCTGAGCGCCAATTCCGAAGTAATTCAATGGAGTGACTACATGTACCAGAAAAGAGCAAACAACTCCGACCGTGTGAAAGGTCTTGATTACGGATTAACACGTGCAATGATCGAAACTTATTTGATGAAAGACGGCACGCCGTTTACCTCAACAGCAGGATACGCAACAAAAACATTCGGGGAAATATTCAAAAACCGCGACCCGCGTATGGCTGAGACAGTTTCTTTTCCGGGGTTCGCCGCCATCGGCGCAAATAATTCTATGCCCACAGGCGGAGGATATGACCAAATCAAGTTTTACCCTCGCGACGAAACTTGGCAACAAAGAGGCGGCGGCGCTTGGGAAGCAATTGTAGTTTACCGTTATGCCGAAATTCTGCTGAACTATGCAGAAGCGAAAGCCGAACTCGGAACACTGACGCAAGCCGATATCGACCGTACAATAACGCCTATCCGCAGTCGTGTGGATATGCCTTCGTTATCGCTGGCGACGGCAAATGCTGCGCCCGACGTTTTCCTTGCAGGACATTATCCCAATGTGAGCGGTGCAAACAAAGGCATTATCCTCGAAATCCGCCGCGAACGCCGGGTAGAACTTGCCTGTGAAGGTCTTCGTCAAAAAGATATATATCGTTGGTGTAACGGCGAATTGCAGGCTGTGCATCAACAGGGAATATATATCGACAAACTGGGAGCTTACGACGTAACGGGCGATGATATCCCCGATGTGGCTATTTTGGCTTCGGCCGACGACGAATCATCAATTGCACACTTGCCCGACGAAATAAAGGAAAAACTTACCAAACTCGCCGCCGACGGAAGTAAAGGTTTCACGCTCGAATACGGAACATACGGACATGTTCTGATAGAAGGCGATAAAAATCGGGTGCCGTGGGAGAATCCGAAATTTTATTACCGTCCTATTCCACAGACACAAATAATATTAAATCCGGAATTAAAACAACCTTTTGGTTGGTAAATCAAGTATATTGTTTTACAAAAATAAGGATGGGCAGAAAA
>JAIRLY010000392.1 GCA_031259075.1 Dysgonamonadaceae bacterium
GCTATTATATATTCCCATTATATAACAAATTGTGGTGTTACTTGGAGCGGTAGTAGTGGCGAAAGTTGGGATACTGAAACCAATTGGACACCTAATCAAGTTCCTACCGAAGCAACCGACGTTATCATCCCTAAAACCTCCGTTTATCCCGAAATCCCTGAAAATACTACTGTTAAGACCATCACATTTAAGCATGGCGCTGAAATTGGAAATCAACAAAACTTGACAATTACCGGCAAAGCATTTATCGAATTGGATTTAGCTCCCGGCAGATGGCATTTGCTATCCATGCCGGTAGCTGCAATATCGCGCGATTTTTATTTTGAAGAAGGCCCCAGCAGTTGGATTAGAACCTTTATAACAACAGCGGATAATGCTAATAAAGCCGGTTGGAAGTACATTACCAATCTGGATAAAACATTTGAAATTGGCGATGGATTCGCTTTTTGGGTAGGAACAAAAGAAGATACCGAAAATCAAAAAATTATGCTTGAAGGTACCGCTTTGTCCAACGGTTCCGAAACTAAATCTTTGGATTTTGGAGAAAATTCCGGCTCTTATTTTGCGCTTGCAGGCAATCCGTTTATGACGACTATTGATTTTGATAAACTTGCAGAAAATAATACTTCAATTGTAAATTCATATTTAATATGGACTGAAGAAGGTGGTTTTTCCGGGTACAATAAATCAGGTACATTCGGAATAAGTGGTGGTTTGACTGAACATATTGCACCTTTGCAGTCGTTTATTGTCGAAAAAACAAGTGAATCATCTCCTGTAACTTTGAATTTTGATCTTGAAAAAATTCAGGCTACAGGCTCCGGCGAATTGAAAGCCGACGAAAAAACCGCCGGAAACAAATTGGATATTATTGCAAGCAATCCGGCGGCTTCGGTGCTTACATTCATTGCCAACCGCGAAGACGGACAATCTTCCCGCAAACTGTTTTCAACGATGAGTAATCTCCCCGATATTTATACTTTAAACGGTACAACCGCTTTGGGCGCTAACATTATTCATACCGGTGATATTCTCGTTCCGGTAGGTTTGGCAACTGCTTATACAGGAAATATGAACTTGATTTTCAAAGGTATGGATAATTACGATGCTCGAATTTCTTTCCTTGATGTTGTTGCAGATAGAGAGATAGACATTACCGGTTTAAGCGTTTACGAATATTCTTTCAATTACACGCCCAAGAAAGAGAACGATCAGGTGGTAGCGGAAGAAAACCGTTTCTTTGTCAGGATACAACCCTCGTCGACCGGTTTGACTAATCATTTGTCCGGCGAAGCCTTTGTTTACAGCAAAGATCATGTGGTTTTTGCAGTTTCCGGTTTTTCCGATTTAATTCAAAAGATACGGATTTACAACACTCAAGGTCTGTTGATTTATGCGGACGACAATATAAAAGCTCCTTCTTATACAGTTAATTGTAGCGTAAATATTCCTGAAATTTGTATTGTAAAATTAATTACAGAACAGGGAACGAAAAGCGTGAAACTGTTGGTGAAATAAAAATAGAATTACTTAAAAACTTAAAACGAAAAAGAATATGAAATACAAAAATATACTGGTAATATTCACCTTGTTATCAATCTCTGTTTGCAGTTTGGCAGTAGAAAGAACGGATAGAAATGCCTATCCGGAGAGTAAATTTGTCGATCGTTTTTCATCGTCATCTCTAAGAGATGATGATGGTACCGGAAATACAGAAGGAGAAACAGGAAACATAAACCTTGATGATCCTGATGAAAATTATGTACTCGGTGGGCCTGTCGGCGATGCTCTTCCTTTACTTATAACTTTTGGTTTGACATACGGAATTTATGTTTTTATTGAAAAAAGAAAAAGAACAGAAATAAAATAGCATTTTTCGGCGTAGAAATATACGGTGCAAGATACATGGTGTAAAATGTATCTTGTGCCGTATATTATTAACCACAAAAATTGAAGAGATTAGCTTAAAAATTCCATGATAATCCTTTGATATTTATTTAAATTATGTAACTTTGTGCCCGAAAAATATTGTCCTGTGGTGTAACGGTAGCACATCGGATTCTGGTTCCGCTTGTCCGGGTTCGAATCCTGGCAGGACAACAGACCGTTTTGTTAAACGCCTGATAATCAGCAATTGAAATCAGGCGTTTTTTCTTTGCGGTAAGAATAGGGGTAAGAATTTTTTCGTTTGCAGCGTTTTTTTACCTCCGTTCCGAGTTTCTTATTTGGTGAAAACGTAACATTTTCGGATTATAAAATATCTCTTTACTCAACTGAATTTTAAGTAAAGAGCTATCGTATACACAAGCAAAGTATGTTATAAACATGTTTTGCTTCAAAGGGATACAGTAGGCTAACCGTTTTTTAGTAGCTTCGTTAATTCTTTTGGATACTGATAGACATTTGACTGCCATTCCCGTGTGTCGTGTGTCCAATTTGTTCTTGAGGCAAATAATTTAATGCTGTCTTTGTTTCATTCTCATTGCAGTTCATTTTAATAAGAATTGTGATAAAAAAAGTAACACCCGCCGTAGGTGTGCTTATATCCATACGCTGGGCGTTATTGGTTGTGGACGTTTCCGATACCACCACCCTAGCAGGCGTTACCCTTATCTCGTTCAAAATTAAATTGACTTAGATTTTGCCCAAGAATTGTATGAATAAGCACGCCAAAAGTACGACATTATTTTGAACTTCCAAATATTTTTTACTTTATTATATCAATTTATATCTGTCTTTATTGTTTGTCGTGGAAAAATAGCTATATTTGCAGGGGAATAATAGCGGAATACGAAAAAGGAATTAGGAAAAATATTGATTGATATAGCAAAATTAGTCATCGGAGGGGTTATACTTGCCGGGCTAATGAGACAGGACCCGCCGGTATATCTATTTACAATCGGCGGTGTTATTGCATTGCTAATGATTTGTATAGGTCTTGCTTTAATTTCATTGGGAAACAAATAATTAAAAAATTATATTATGGAACTGATTTATTTTTTCATCGGATTAGGTGTATTTGCAATAGCCGCCGGTATTTGGGGGTATTGGGATTATCTGAAACACACTAAGAAACGCTAACATTATGGCCGGTTTTTTATTTTGGTGTGGTTTTTTAGTTGCACTTGCTTGGGGTATATTCGTCTTTGCACATACCAAGGCGGGGAAAAAGTTCTTTAATGAAAAGGATTAAATATATCTGCGTAACCACGTAAATGTTTACGACGTTATAACAGAAAAAAACAAAAAATATGGGAGCAATAGCAGGAATAAAGTACACCAAAGACAAAACAGGACATAAACGTTACGTCCGTGTCGATTTGGATATGTACGGGGAAAATCAATTGATTGAAGACTTTTTAGACTTGTTGGAAGTTGAGGCGCGTAAAGGAGAACCTACGTATCCACTTGATGATGTTATTCGTGAATTAGAAAAAAAACATGGAAAAAAATTCATATAATGTCATTGTTACCCAAAAGGCAAAGAAAGATTTGTTAAAAATAAATCAATTGTATGTAGGCTCTATTGTTAGGAATCTTAAAGGATTGGAATCTAATCCGCGTCCCTTTGGCTG
>JAIRLY010000410.1 GCA_031259075.1 Dysgonamonadaceae bacterium
CGTCCGCCAAGGCGACAACTTCCTATTGTCTTATCCAACTTCCGCTACTTCCGTTTCCGTTTACAATGTTGCCGGTCAACGGATGGGAGAATATAAATTGGATGCAAAGGGAAAATACACTTTACCCGTTACCGATTTAGCAAAGGGTATTTATATTCTTAAATTTAACGGAACAAATAGTGCCGTGAAAATAATAAGATAATCGTTTATTTGTTTTCATTTACTTTATAAATGAGGAAAACCGGTACATTTTTATTTGTACCGGTTTTTTTATTGCGTATTTGGAAGTCTTGAATATTTCATGTAAGTTTGCACCTTGAAAAGGTTTAATGTATTGTAAAAGTGAAAATTAATAACATTTCAAACTTTTTATAAAAAAACTTTATATGTTTTCTATCAAAATAAAAGAAACATTAAAAAGTTACGGCGTAAAAGAGCGTATAATATCTGAATTTACCAAAAGAACTAATGAATGAAGGAAGCGGTGTTTATCTATCAAAATAAGGAAAAATGGAAAAGATACGAATCCTGTCTGAATCATATCAAGCAAGAAACACCTGATACTTTGGCAGATATATACATCGACGTAACCAACGATTTGTCGTATGCTCAAACGCACTACCCTAATTCCGGAATTAGTTTCTATTTAAATGGTTTGTCTTCCAAACTGCATCAATTCATCCATGAAAAAAAGAAATGGAGGTTTTCCCAATTACTTGATTTTTGGAAGATAGAAATTCCTCTTATCATGTACGAATGTAGAAGAGAGTTGTTGTATTCTTTTTTGATCTTTAGCATGGCCGCTTTTATCGGCGCATTTTCGGCAGCGAACGATGATGCTTACATTCGTTTAATTCTCGGTAATCACTATGTGGACAAGACTTTGGAAAATATTGCAAATCAAGATCCAATGGCCGTCTACAAACAAATCAATCAAAGCGATATGTTTTGGGGTATAACATTGAATAATATCGGCGTTTCTTTTACTACTTTCATATATGGAATATTTACGTCTATCGCTACTGCAATCATTTTAATTCAAAACGGAATTGTGATTGGCGGTTTTCAATATTTCTTTTTTGAACATGGGCTATTATGGGAATCCCTTCCGGCAGTTTGGTTGCACGGAACATTAGAAATTTCGGCTATCATTGTCGCCGGATGTGCCGGAATAACCATGGGAAACGGCTGGCTTTTTCCCAAAACCTATACTCGTCCGGAGTCATTTAGACGATCGGCGAAAAGAGGAATAAAAATTATTACAGGAACTATCCCTATTTTTATTATTGCCGGATTTATCGAATCATACATCACGCGGCATACCGAATTGCCGGATATGATTCGTTTTTTAATTATACTCGTTTCTTTGACATTCATCATTTTTTATTATGTAATCTATCCAAAGAAACTTAATCGACTCATATAAAATTAATTTAGAATAATTATGAACCAAAAAACAAAAATTGAATTTTACAAAAATCGTACGCTGAGCGAACGATTTTCCGCCGCCGCCGACTTTATCCGTCAAAATTGGAAAGTGTTGTTAAAAAACACGATGTATATTGGTATTCCTCTTGTTTTATTGCAGGGTTTTTTCTTCCGGAATTACATGCAAGAAATAATGACTAATATTAATTCTCCCCATGATATGAATATAAATTGGGGATCTTATACAGGTATGGTATTTCCTTCACTTTTATTGTCTCTATTCCTTTTTTCAGTAATTGGCGCTATTTTGAGACAATGTGTAAATGGCTCTTTAACTGAACAAACCGGTTGGTCGGACTTGAAAGGGAATATATTTTCCTTCATGGGGAAAATGTTCGTTCAATATCTGATCATTTCCGTGGCATTTGTTTTGTTGATCGTCTTGATGGGGCTACTGACGTATGTTGCTTCATTGATGGGTCGACTTCCCTCCACGATCGTTATTGCTTTAATCTTTCTTGCATTTTTCGCATTACTGATCATTGTCTCGCCGATGCTGTTACTCACTCCGTATCCCGTTGTCTTTGAAAACGCATCTGCTTGGCAAGGTCTTAAAAAAGGATTTAAAGTCGGATTTAAACATTGGGGTTCTACATTCTTAACGGTATTCTTAGGAACGTTGCTTATAGTTGTTATTTATTATATCCTGTCTATGCCCTACTTTGTTTACATTATATTCAACATGGGCGAAAGTGGTTTCGTAGGATATATTTTATCCGTATTCTCCTCTTTGGTGCTATTTATTCTATACCCTGTTTTCTTTGTATTCATGAGTTTTCAATATACGTCCATTGTGGAGAAAGAAGAAGGAATCTCGTTGCAGGATAAAATCCGGGAATTTGATAATTTGTGAAGAATCTCCTTTGTATATTCGCTTTTGCATTTTTATTTTACATTCAAAATGTAAAAGCGGTTGAATTTATACGGAAAGATACAGTTGTGTTGGCAGCTGTATCTTTCGATTCAACATTATACAAAGAATTTCAAACTCAAAAAAATTTCAACTATTATAGCCAAAAACCGGACGAACCAAATGCATGGCGTCGATTGCAGGAAAAAGTTTACCTGTGGTTGACAGAACATCTTGCACCGGCATTGACCTCCAAACAATTCAATATAATTCTGATTATCGCATTGATTGCGGTTTTGGTTTTGGCGATCATCTTTTTATTTGTTTATAAACCCTCCCTGTTCTATATCAATCGCGAATTGAACTACCAAATAAACGAAGAAGACATAGAAAGAACTAATTTTGAAAAACAGATTCGAAATGCAATTGAAAAGGGCGAATATCAGGAAGCTATTCGTTGGAATTATCTCAAAATACTGAAAACATTGAATGAGCGGGGAATTATTTCTTTCGGTTCAAATAAAACCGTTAACGAATATGTGTATGAAATGAAACGGAAGGATTTGAAACCGGATTTCAAAAATATTTCCATGCAATTTATCTATTACCGTTATGGAAATGGAGAAGCCTCGCGGGAAACTTTCGATAAATTCAAAATTTCCGGAGATAAAATTTTGTTGTCGTTGTAAATTTGTAAAAATTGCTCATTTGACGCTAATATGAGGAAAAACATACTTTTTATCGCTGTAATCATATTGATATTCACTATCATGTACCAAGCAAACCGGAATAATCCTTCTCAATTTGTTTGGGAACCCACTTTTGATTCTTATGATAAACAGCCTTACGGAGCTTATGTTTTTGATAAAATATTGGAAAAATCGTGGGGAGACGATTACATTCATTCGTATGGAAGCATTTCGGATTTGTATTATTACAACGAAACGTTGGACGGTAAAAATCTTTTTATCGTATGTAATAGATTTCTATCGAACAATTTGGAAATAGAATATCTATTGGAATATGTAGAAAAAGGCGGAACGGCGTTCATTGCCGCCGATAATTTTGATTTCGAATTGAGAGATACGTTGGATTTTGAGATAAATACAAATTATTCTAATTTCGTGTTGCCTTTAAATTTATCTTTAAAACAAGACTATACTTCCGTGTCGTTTCCTTTTCTAAAAGATAGTATTTCCGGAATACCTCAATCTTTTCTTCGGAATTATTTTATTTTTTCTATTGAAAAGGAAAAAAGATTTGCGTTGCTATTCGATGCTGAAGAGAATCCGATTATGATTCGTTATCCTTTGGGGGAAGGAAATTTAATTTTATCTTCTACGCCCTTATTCTTCACCAATTATTCCTTACTAAACAATTCCACCAATGCCATTATTCGGCAATCTCTGTCTTATTTAAAAGGGAAACCGTTGGTGCGAACGGAATATTATGCAAATAATGATTGGAAAAGAAAAGACACATCCGTTTTTCGTTATCTTTTAAGTCAACCTTCGTTAAGATGGGCGTATTATATTACAATTACAGCCGGAATTATCTTTATGCTGTTTACTGCTAAAAGAAAACAAAAACCGATTCCGGCAATTCAGCCGCCGGCTAATAAGATGCTGGATTTTGTCCGTTCCATTTCGGCGCTTTACTTGATGAAGAACAACAATGCGGATATTATCCGGAAGAAATACATTTATTGGAACGGCGAATTACGAAAAAAATATGGAATTGATATTATCAACGAAGAACACGATAAAGCATTTATCAAGCGATTTTCTTCCAAAACGGGAATGTCGGAGAGCGATGCACAGCAATTATTTCTCGAATTAGATGGAATACGCAAGCATGTCTTTGTGAGTGACAAAGAAATGACGGATTTAATAACAAAAATGAAAATAAAAGAATGGAAGAAGTGACGAACAGAACCGACTTGACGGAATTTTCCGCTAAAGTCGACGAACTAAAAGTGAAAATAGGCGAAGTAATTATCGGACAAGAAGAAACAATCGACTTATTGCTAACCGCTTTACTCGCCGACGGACATGTCTTATTGGAAGGAGTACCCGGAGTAGCGAAAACATTGTTAGCCAAGCTGACCGCCAAATTGATTCAGGCCGATTTTTCCCGTATTCAATTTACGCCCGATTTGATGCCTTCCGATATATTAGGCACTTCCGTTTTTAATCTCAAAAAAAATGAATTTGAATTTGTAAAAGGCCCTGTTTTTTCGGAAATGGTATTGATTGATGAAATCAATCGGGCGCCTGCCAAAACACAAGCCGCCCTGTTCGAAGTAATGGAAGAGCGGCAGGTGACTGTCGACGGCTTTACGCGGAAAATGAATGATGTATATATGGTGATTGCTACGCAAAATCCGGTCGAACAGGAGGGAACTTACCGGCTTCCGGAAGCGCAACTCGACCGGTTTTTGATGAAAGTAGTAGTAAATTATCCTCATCCGGAAGAAGAATTGCTTATTCTGAAACGACACAATGAAAAGACGCATCTCACCCGATTAGAAGACGTTCGCCCCATTCTTTCCAAAGAAAAATTATTAACTTTCCGCAGCTTAGTAAATCATATCTATATAGAAGACAGTTTATTGAAATATATTTCCGATATAATTATCGCTACCAGAAACAATAAAGCGATTTATTTAGGTGCATCGCCTCGGGCGGGAATTGCTGTCTTAAATGCAGCGAAAGCTTACGCCGTTTTACAAGGACGGGATTTTGTCATTCCCGATGACATTAAATACCTTGCCGTTCCGGTGTTGCAACATCGGTTGATGCTTTCGGCCGAAACAGAAATGGAAGGGCGATCGGCAGCTGCAATTACGAAACGAATAATCGAAAAAATAGAAGTACCAAAGTAAAATAACGGGACTTAATCAGCTATCCGGTCTTTGAACAGTCTGAAGTTGGGAACAATACCGCGTATTTACGGCAGATATGCGGAGTACGGGTTGTCAGCACGCTACGGAACGGAAATATAACTCCTTAAGACAAGAGACGTAAAATTTTCAAACTTTCGGATGCATCTGCCCATTCGTAAGGATACGGATGCACATAGTTGAGGTATTTCAATATTTTGAATGCTGTAAAATAACTGAAGAAGCGTTTTTTGAAATTCACCGCATGAGCCGTATAGCGGTTGATTTCAGCTATTTTATTTAAAAAATCGTCTTCTTTCAAGAACGCTTGAAAATGAGAAGGTAAATTCGATATTTCTTGTTCTATTTCCATCGACGGTTTTTTAAAAAAAGAATCGATTTTGTCGAAAAGAAGTTTTAGTTCCGTAAAAGCGGCAATTTGATACGATTGTTTTTTTGTTTGTTTTTCTTCAATCATCTTGTTTATGGCGGGTCCGGTTCCAAAAGGGACTCTGTCGGAAATGCGCGCTGCCGGAAATACACAAGTCGTGTCGATAAAACAGGTTTTCCCTAATGGAAAAATTTTTTGAAGAAAATAAAAATCTTCGCCGGCCTGTTGTTTCCCCATTCCTCCCGCTTGTACATACGATTGTACGGTCACCGCAAAAGCAGAACCAATCGTATAATAGGAATAAGGATAACCGGTATATTCTAAAGCAGCTCGATAATAACGTAAATAAGTTTCATACGCTTCCGTTGCTTTTCGTATTTCATTTTCTTTATCCAGATGTTCCATCGGATGATGAAATTCAATCGTGGCGGATTTTAATTTGTATTTTTTAAAATGAGAATGGATTTCGATTAAATAATTGCTTTTTACCGTACAATCGGCATCCAGACTAACGATAATTCCTTTCGGATTGTCCTCTTTTTTGAAACGGATAACCGCTTCGTCCATTCCGATTTTACGGGGAAGACCGGCGCCGGTTTGACGTCCGGGAAGGTTTTCAATAAATAGCGGCGTTAAATAAAAACGAGGTGTATTGCGCTTTTCCGCAAAACAAACTAATTCATTAAACGTTCGCCGATTCTGCTGACGAATAGATTCCGGTGATATTAAATACGAATTAACAACAACGATGATTTCAACCTTAAAATTTCCTCTTTCGCAAGCCCATAAACTGCGTAAGGTCAAGAGCGCTTCCGGTTCGTTGTAACAAGGAATTACGATTTTCAATGTGGGACATATTTGGAACGGAATACAAAAAACACCGGATAAAGCAAACTTATCCGGTGTTTTTTGTATTCCTTAATTTGCTATTCGAAGCGTTTATTAAGAAATTCTAATACTTCATTTGTAATATTGTAATGTTCATCGGCATAAAGGATCGTACTGTTGCCTGTTTTGGTAAATATCATTTGATATTTTTGAGGTTTATTAAACTCTTTGATACCCAGCGAAAGGGAATCCGATAACTGTTGTTGGATCACTTTTTGCTCCAAAGCTAATTCCTGTTCCACTTGAGCAGCTCTTTTTTCGAGATCTTGTTGCATACGCTCAATCCGCGTTTGTTCTTGCATCATTCTTTCCTGACTGAGAAATGCATTATTTTGAGCTTTTTGCTGAAAACCAATCATTTCACTCTGAAGTTTTTGATAGCTTGAGTTTAACGAATTGTTTTGTTTACTTAATTTATCTTCATAAGCGCTGATTAATCTGTTGTAAAAATTAAATTGAGAAAGTAAAGAATCTGCATCTACATAGGCTACAGGAAGATATTGAGAGAGAGATTCGTTACGTACAGATACCTCGTCCTGAGTTTTAATTTCTTTATTGCTACATTGCACGAAAAACAATGTAACAACGGCTAATACAACGGCTCTACGAATAATTTGTTTTACTTTTTTCATAAACTATTGAATTGAATTTTTAATTTCTTTCGCAAATATAAAGTAATTATCGTTAATTTACATCTTTTTCTTGATAATTCTGCTTTTTTTTAGTTTCTTTATCCTTTCAAATCAAATTTTATATATACTTAATACTCTAAATTTATGGAATTAAAAGATTTAAAACCCGCTTTGGTTTGGAATCTGTTCGATCAGATTACAAAAGTTCCTCGTCCTTCTAAAAAAGAAAGAAAAATAGTTGAGTTTTTACTTAATTTTGCGAAAACGCATCAATTAGAAACGAAAAAAGACAAAGCGCTTAATGTAATTATTACAAAACCGGCAACTCCCGGAAAAGAAAATTTACAAACCGTTATTTTACAATCGCATGTAGATATGGTTTGTGAAAAAAACAATGATATTTTGTTTAATTTTGAAACGGATTCGATTCAAACGTATTTAGACGGTGATTGGGTAAAAGCCAAAGGAACTACGCTGGGTGCAGACGACGGGATCGGCATGGCTGCCGCATTAGCTATTTTAGCCTCTACGGATATCGAACATGGCCCGATTACAGCGCTTTTTACCACAGACGAAGAAACCGGATTGACCGGTGCAAACGCCCTGGATCCGGATTTTTTGCAAGGAGACATCCTGTTGAATTTGGATAGCGAAGAATGGGGCGAATTTTGCATTGGTTGTGCCGGAGGGAAAAATACGTTGGGAACATTTACTTACCAATGGGAACCGGCGCCTCAAGATTATTTTTGGTTCGAAATACAAGTTTCTGTCTTAAAAGGAGGACATTCGGGAAGTGATATTCACAAAGGATTAGGGAATGCAAATAAAATTTTAGCTCGTTTCCTGTACAACTTATCCAAGGAAAATCCGGTTGTTTTATCAAAAATCGACGGTGGAAATTTACATAATGCGATTGCTCGTGAAGCGGACGCTACGGCGGGAATTCCAATAGTTGCGAAAGAAAAAACCATTGTTTTATTGAATATTTTACAGGCGGAACTCCTAAACGAATTGCCTGCTGAAGACCGGAATGTACAATTAAACATTCGTTCTGTCGCCGCACCGGCTCATTCGATAGATATAAAAACAGGGAACAACTTGATTTTAGCGCTTTATGCGCTTCCTCACGGAGTGATGGGCTGGAGTTTTGATATGCCCGGAACAGTAGAAACATCTACCAATCTGGCTTCTGTAAAGATGAAAGAAAATCAGACGATAGTAGTCACTACCAGCCAACGGAGTTCTACCGCTTCTCTGAAAAACGATATAGTTGATGGAACGACTGCCGTATTTCGATTAGCCGGAGCGGAAGTTCAATCGACGGAAGGTTATCCCGGATGGAAGCCGAATCCCTCTTCGCCTGTTTTGCATATTTCGGAAAAAGTCTTCCAAAAATTATTCGGCGAAAAACCCCAAGTAATTTCCATTCACGCCGGATTGGAATGTGGATTATTTCTTGAAAAAAATCCGAAGTTAGATATGATTTCTTGCGGGCCGACTGTGTTGGGTGCACATTCGCCGGAAGAAAAACTTGAAATCCGGACGGTAGAAAAATGGTGGGCATTTTTGGTAGAATTATTGAAAAATATCCCTCAGTCGGAATAGAATGTGAACAATATCGCTGAGGCGCTGGCCGTGATAGAGGCATCGGCCTGATGCGCCATGGTGCTCCGAGTGACTTCGGTTACTATGTTGGCTTTTGGAGCCTTGACTATGCATGGAGAATTTGGTATAACTGCTGGTCCAATACTAATACCACACCAGTATAGTCAATGGGGTAACGTTGTGAGGTGCGTTAAAAACTAACGGCTTGGTTGCCGATTAACCGTTGCCATACAAAGATATAGACCAAGAATAAAACAGCAAGGCTAAACCTCCGGTTTTACAGGAAATCTTCCTTTGAGTTCCTCAAAGCGTATTTACCATAAAAGCCTTGCTTAATTTATTCTTGTTTTATTGGGGGTGTATAACAACTGTAAAAAGGAGATTTAAGGTTAAGAGTTTGATTTTGACTGATAATTGGAGATTATTCGCTAACTTTGGGGTTTCAAATTAATTCATTTTAGGAATAATAGCTATATGACAAGGGAAGCACAAATAGAAGAACTGTTCATCAAGAAGTTACAGGATCTCAAATATACATATCGCAAAGATATTCACGATAAGAATTCTCTGGAAAATAACTTCAGAGAGAAATTTGAGACCCTCAACAGGGTAAGATTAACAGAGAATGAGTTTGAGCGTCTGAAAGCAGAAATTATAACTCCTGATGTATTTGTTGCTTCTAAGTTATTACGTGCGAGAAACTATTTCCAACGAGAAGATGGAACACCATTGCATTACACCTTGGTTAATATAAAAGATTGGTGTAAAAATGAGTATGAGGTTATCAATCAAT
>JAIRLY010000027.1 GCA_031259075.1 Dysgonamonadaceae bacterium
CAAATATTTTATGTTAAAAATTCTAAACGTGCTCTTATTTAAATCAGAAGTCATCAATTTGTACATTTATCTAATTCGGATGCAAATGTAAACACTTTTTTTGTAAAACAATGGAAAAATTGAAACTTTTTTCGTAAACACCGGCGGTGTTTACTCTTGCCCATATCCTGTTTCCAACATTAGCATCTCAAAAAAATTAATCTAAAACAGTGAGATTTTTTGAAAAAACAAGAAAATAACGCTTAAAATCCGCAAGAATTTCATTGTGAGATCGGATTATACATCGGCCAAGTTATTAACAATTAATCGAAGTTATCAACAGTAATTGCAATGTTTAGATTAAAAAAAAAAGATTACGATAAAAATTCTTACTTTTGCAGTTCAATATATAAAAAAATTATGGGAAAGATTATTGCTTTAGCTAATCAAAAAGGAGGCGTTGGTAAAACGACCACCACAATAAATTTAGCGGCATCCTTAGCAGCTTTGGATAAAAAAGTACTGGTAGTTGATGCAGACCCTCAAGCGAACGCTTCGTCGGGCTTGGGAATTAATATCCGTGAAATAGCAAATTCGATTTACGAATGTATTATTGATAAAGTAGATTCTTCCGAGGCGATTGTCCCCACAGAAGTACCGCATTTGGATATAATGCCTTCGCATATCGACTTGGTAGGAGCTGAGATTGAGATGCTTAACTTCGAAAATCGGGAAAAAGTACTTAAAGAGATATTGGTTAAGATTAAGGATAATTACGACTATATCCTGATTGATTGTTCACCGTCTTTGGGTTTAATTACCGTGAATGCTCTTACGGCCTCCGACTCGGTTGTCATTCCGGTTCAGTGTGAATATTTCGCATTAGAAGGAATTAGCAAACTGTTGAATACTATTAAGATAATAAAATCCAAACTAAATCCGGCTTTGGAAATAGAAGGTTTTGTTCTGACAATGTATGATTCTCGCCTTCGTTTGGCGAATCAAATTTATGAGGAAGTGAAAAAGCATTTCGGAGAAATGGTGTTTACAACGGTTATTCAACGAAATATCAAACTAAGCGAAGCGCCAAGTTACGGACAACCGGTTTTGCTTTACGACCCGGAATCAAAAGGTTCGCTCAATCACATACAATTAGCGGAAGAAATAATCAATAAAAATAAAAAGTAAAAATAAAAAACATAGAAGCCTGCGTCAATAGCTTTTATTTTTTTATTTAGTTATTAACTCCAAAATTATGGCCAAACAAACAAAAACGGCATTAGGAAGAGGTTTAGGCGCTTTAATCACAATGGATGATTTAAATACGGGAGGTTCGTCGTCTATCAATGAAATTGAAATCTCGAAGATTATTCCCAACCCCGGTCAACCTCGCAGGGTTTTTGATGAAGAAGCGCTGGACGAATTAGCGGCATCTATTAAATCGCTCGGATTAGTTCAACCCATCACTTTAAGAGAAACAAGGAATGATAAATATCAGATTATTTCGGGTGAAAGACGTTACCGCGCTTCATTGAAAGCCGGGCTGGAAACTATCCCTGCTTATGTAAGAAAAGCTTCCGACGAAAATGTTATGGAAATGGCGTTGATCGAAAATATTCAACGGGAAGATTTAAATGCCATTGAAATTGCCCTGGCTTTCCAGACACTCATCGAATCGTATAATTTAACACAAGAAAAACTTAGCGAACGAATTGGTAAAAAACGGGCTACAATAGCCAATTTTTTACGCCTTCTGAAACTTCCGGCCGATATACAAATGGGATTGAAAGATAAAAAAATCGACATGGGACATGCCAAACTCTTACTTTCCCTCGATGACCCTTCTACCCAACTGATGGTTTACGAACAAATAGTGGAACATAATTTTTCGGTACGGAAAACAGAAGAAATTATTCAAGCTTTAAATGAAGAAAGTCCGCAAAAAACGCAAAATAAAAAACAGGTCAAAACACCGGATGAATATAAAATGCTGAAGAGTCATCTTTCAAATTTCTTTGATTCCAAAGTAACATTCCATATCAATGAAAAAGGCGCCGGAAAAATTACGATTCCTTTTACTTCGCAAGAGGATTTGGAACGAATCGTTCAATTGTTTGATTCGATAAAATAAAGACCTTTTTAAAGATATCCCCAGCTGCGAAGAAAAAAGATCAATAAAAAGATTGTGATACAGGAACAAGCTGTTGATAATACCACGATTTGCGAGGCAAGATCGCCATCGTTTCCCATGTTTTTTGCCATGATATAACTGGCCATAGCGGTAGGCGTTGCGAAAAGACTAAGTAATATCGCTAAATCTACATTCCGGAATCCCATGAAAACGCATATTCCCAAGGTAACAGCGGGAACAATTATTAAACGGGCTATCGTAACGGCAATTACTTTAAGCAAATTGCCTCTCAACGTTTTGAATTTAAATTCTCCTCCCATCACAAATAAAGCCAAAGGAGCAGCTATTCCGGCCAGTTGTTTAAGAGGAATTTCTATTGCTGTGGGAAATTTCAAATGAATCATTCCTCCGATTAATCCGAAAAAACAACCTAATATCAGCGGATTGGAAATAATATCCTGTACAACGCTTTTGAATGAGCTTTTTTGAACTCCCGTTTCGGAATAAATAGAAAGAATAATCACTGCCGCTATATTGTAAAAAGGAATCATTATTCCCATCAACATTGCGATACCGGAAACAGCGTCGTCGCCGTACATCCCTGTTGCAAGCGGTAAACCGTAAATCAAAAAGTTGCTTCGAAAAATCCCCTGGATGATGCTGCCCCGTTGCCCTTTCCGTTTCACCAAAAGAGGAACAATCAAGAAAGATACAAGAATGATGACCGTAATCCCAATGAGTGAAGAAAAGATAAGTTTTGTATTGGAAAAATCGCCTTTATAAGACAACCGAATATCTTGAAATAACATGAGCGGCAAACAAAACTTGAAAACAAACCGGTTTAACTGAGCAAGAAAATCATTGGAGATAAACCGGATCTGTCGCACTCCATAACCGATTGCCATCAAAACAAAAAGCGGAGTAACTACATTTAATGAAAATATAAAATTATCCATATTTTACTTCTGTGAATGATGAATAGCAAACAGCGAAACAACATTTTTCGCCAGAGACGTTACCGTATCCATATCATGTGAAATCAACACAATCGCCGTTTTTTTATTAATCGTCCGTAACAACTCGTAAAAGTGAACTTCAAATGGTTTATCTACATACGAACTCGGCTCATCTAAGATCAATAATTCAGGTGCATTGATAATCGCCCGGGCAAGTAACGTTCGTTGCAATTGTCCTCCTGATAATTCCCCAATTGGTTTATTTGCAATTTTTCCCAATCCCATTTCCTGTATCATCTCCCGAATTTTTCCTCTTTTTTCAGATTTGGACATTTTTTTTTCGGAACTTAAACCGGATTCAACAACTTCAGAAACCGAAACCGGAAATTTTTTGTCAATGAAATGAGTTTGAGGCATATAACCTATTCGATTCTTCAATTCTTTATGAGCAAAGCGAATAGTTCCGGACAGTGGTTTTATCAGACCTAAAATTACTTTAACTAAGGTTGTTTTTCCGCCACCGTTCGGACCGATTATTCCAAGAAAATCCTGTTCGTATATCTTCAACGATAAATCTTTCAAGACTATATTTCCATTATATCCTGCACTTATATTTTCTATGTCCACTAATACTTTATTCATCCGGCAATTTTTCGGCAATTCGTATTATTTCTTCCTTCCAATTATATGATAAAGGATTGATTACTACTAATTTGCAATTTGTTTCCCGTGCGATAATTTCTGCATTTTTCCGGTCAAATTCCTGCTGAATAAAAACGGTTTTAACCTTTTCCCTTTTTACCAAATCAACCAATTCTTTCAATTGTTCGGGGGAAGGCTCTTTACCGTCTACTTCAATCGGATATTGTTTCAATCCGTAATCTTGGGCAAAATAAGCCAGCGCCGGATGATAAACGACAAATGCTTTTTGAGAGGAACGATTCAACAAGGCTTGCACCATTTCACCGGTTTGAATTATTTCGTTGCGCAAATCCTTTAAATTTTCACGATAAACGCTTTCATTTTGAGGATCTATTGCCGTCAAGGCTTCGTACATATTTTGAACAATAATTAAAACATTCCGGGGCGAAGTCCAAATATGAGGATCAATACCGGATTCATCAGCTCCATGATGATGCGATTCGGATGCAATAAAAGAAATACCTTTGCTATTGTCGAAAAAGCGAACTTTTGGATTGTTCTGTTTTAATTTGTCCAGCCACGCCCGCTCAAAACCCAAAGGACCAATACCAAAATAAGCGCTGCTTTTTGCCAACCGAACCATTTGTTGAGGAGTCGGATCATAACTTTCGGGGCTTGTACCCGGAGCTACCATCGTTTCAACTTCAAAAAACGGATGAGCCAATCGCTCGGCAAAATAACGTTGTACCTCAATAGTAACTACAATTCTATTCTCTTGTTGTATCTTGTTTGAACAAGAAAAGAGAAATAAAATAAATCCCACAAAGAAAAAACGAAGAGCCGGAATATACATACAAATCAGCGCTGTTTACTTTTACTTACTAATTTTCATCGCTTTAATAATAGCGTCGGAAAAACCGTTCGCTTCCAATTCATTCAGTCCTTTGATGGTTATTCCACCCGGAGTCGTTACTTTGTCTATTTCTACTTCCGGATTCTCTTTGGTTTCGTCTAATAAGGCCGCCGCTCCCAACATGGTCTTTACAACCAGATTTTGTGCTTCTTTCGGATAAAATCCCATATTTACTCCTGCCAGCATCGCCGCCCGAACATAACGAAACAGATAAGCAATTCCACAAGAAGTCAATGCTGTTCCTGCGCTTATTTTACTTTCCTCTAACAGGAAAGCATATCCTAACTCATTGAATATCTTAAGTATAAGACATTCCTGTTCGGAAGATGCATTCTCCGTAGCAATGAGATTGACACTTTGCCGAATGGAAATGGCTGTGTTGGGAATCACTCGAAACAAAACCGGTAATGTCGTTTCATCGTCCGGTTTAAAAAGCATTTCATTTAATTCCCGAATACTTATACCGGCTGCAATAGATACAATGATTTGCTTGGAATATTTCAATTTAGATTTTATATTCAGAATAGTATTTTTTATCAGCCATGGTTTAACCGCCAAAAGGATAATATCGGCATTTTCTACACTATCGTATTCATTCAAGGCGATTCGTACGGCAGGATTGAAATCTTGTAAGGCTTTTAACGGCGCCTCTAAAATATCAATGACAGTGAGATCGCTCGGTTTGAAAATACTTCCCTGAACTAATCCGCGGACAATGGCGCTTCCCATGTTTCCGCCTCCGATAATTGTTGTTTTCATAAATTATTTAATCGTTTCATAAATTCATTTGCAATATCTTTATTTATACTTAATGGCGGCAACAAACGGAAAACGTGTGTTCCCGTAATGCCCGTAAATACTTTTTCTTCAAACAGCAATCTGTCTCTCAGCTGTTTAACCGGTTCTTCAAATTCCAATCCAATCATTAATCCTTTCCCGCGAACTTCTTTGATGTATGGTAATTTCTTCAATTCAGCTATTAAATATTCACCTGTTTTTGCTACATTCTCAATCAATTTTTCTTCTTCTATTACCTCTAAAACAGCAATGGCAGCAGCGCAAGCCAAATGATTTCCGCCAAACGTTGTCCCTAATTCTCCCGAAACGGCTTTGAATTTAGGGGAAATCAGCACCCCTGAAACCGGAAATCCATTGCCCATTCCTTTGGCAATTGTAATAATATCCGGACGGATTCCGGCATGTTGATGCGCAAAAAATTTTCCCGAACGGCCGTAACCCGATTGAATTTCATCTACAATAAAGACCGTTCCCGTTTCTTCACAAATCCGGCCGAGTTCCCGGAGAAATTCCGGTTTCGGAACAACAATGCCGCCAACGCCTTGAATTCCTTCAATAATAACGGACGAAACGTCTTTTTTCACCAGCGTTTCCCGAACGGATTGAATATCGTTCAAAGGTAAGAAAATAACTTCTAAATTTTCGTTAATCGGCGCCCAATATTTTGAAATATCAGTCACACGAACTGCAGCGGATGTTCTCCCATGAAACGAATGTCGGAATGTCACTATTTTTTTTCTCCGGTTATGAAAAGACGCTAATTTTAGAGCATTTTCGTTTGCTTCTGCGCCCGAATTAACCATAAACAAAGAATAGTCGGGATAACCCGACAGTTTTCCTAATTTTTCGGCATATCTTTCCTGCAAGGATATGAGTACGGAATTGGAATAGAAACCAATGTTATTCAATTGATTTGTAATTGCTTTTACATAATGCGGATGTGAATGTCCAATGGAAATGACGGCATGTCCTCCATAAAAATCCAGGTATTCATTTCCGTCTTTATCGTATATTTTGCAGCCTTGCGCACGAACCGGCTCAATCGGCCAGCGAGGATATACATCAAATAAGTTCATAATAACTAAAGAATATTTGTATTGATTGATAAATAGTTAAAATCCGCTTGATTTTAAGTTCAAGCCTGTTTTTTCGTCCAGACCAAACATCAAATTGAAATTTTGTACGGCCTGTCCGGATGCTCCTTTTAGTAAATTGTCAATAATTGAAACAATAAACAATTTACCGGTATGTTTTTCCAAATGTAAAAGGCATTTATTAGTATTCACTACTTGCTTCAAATCAATCGGATTATCGCTAATAAAAGTAAAAGCCGAGTCTTTATAACAGTCCGAATAAAGCCGTCGTATTTCTTCAAGATTCCAATCACATTCGGTATAAAGCGTTGCGAAAATACCTCTGGAGAAATTTCCTCTTACCGGAATAAAGTTGATTTCATTATCAAAATTCGGCTGGAGTTGATTTAGCGATTCGCGAATCTCTTTCAAATGTTGGTGTTTGAAAACATTATAAACGGAAATATTATTATTGCGCCATGAAAAATGAGTAGTTACTTCCGGTTTCACACCCGCTCCGGTTGATCCGGTAATTGCGTTCACATGAATTTCGTTTTTCAATAATTGTTTGGAAGCCAAAGGTAATAAAGCCAGTTGAATGGCAGTAGCGAAACATCCCGGATTTGCAAGGTATTGCGTCTTTCGGATTGTTTCTTTATTCAATTCGGGTAATCCATAAACAAAATTTGCAGCATTTTCTTTGTGACGATAATCCATCGAAAGATCGATAATCTTAAGTGTTTCCGGAAGAACATGAGTTTCCATGAATTTCCGGCTATCGCCATGAGGGGAGCATAAAAACAAAACGTTCAGGGATTCTAAATCGAACGAATCGACAAAAACCAAATCCGTTTCTCCCATCAGACCTTCGTGAATGTCTGTAATTCTATTTCCGGCGTTACTTCCGCTATGAACAAATTCAATTTTAACATTCGGATGATTGATCAGCAGACGAATCAATTCGCCTGCTGTGTATCCTGCTCCTCCGGTTATTCCTACGCTAATTTTCATTCTTTTTTTGCGTCGCATAGTAAATCTTTGTTGGGATGGCCATGATTTTCGTAAATCCTTTGACGTCTTCCGGCGTCCATGCTTTATTGATTTCTCCATATTCGCCGAAATCGGTTTTCATCAGGTCGAAATCACTTTCTATACCCACCAAAACATAACGATATGGATGAAGCTGCACGATCACCGTTCCGGTCACATTTCGTTGCGAACTTTGGAGAAACACTTCGATATCCCGCATCACCGGTTCCAAGTATTGCGCTTCATGCAAGAACATTCCGTACCAATTGCCTGCTTGTTCTTTCCAATACTGTTGCCATTTGGTCAAAGTATGTTTTTCCAACATTTTATGCGCATTGATAATGACTAATGGCGCAGCCGCTTCAAATCCGACACGGCCTTTGATACCGACAATAGTATCGCCGATGTGCATATCACGACCAATAGCATATCGCGAAGCTATCTTTTCAATCGTTTGGATAGCTTTTACTTTATTTTCATAAGCTATTCCATTCACAGCGGATATTTCACCTTCCGTAAAAGAAATAGTCAACGTTTCTTCCCCTGTTTTCTGTAATTGAGAAGGAAAAGCTTCTTCCGGCAAAGTCTGTTCCGATTGTAACGTTTCTTTTCCGCCGATGCTGGTTCCCCAAAGTCCCTTATTAATCGAATATTCCATTTTTGCAAAATCGGCTTCAAAACCATGTTTTTTCAGGTAATTAATTTCTTGTTCGCGGGTTAGAGACAAGTCCCGTGTCGGAGTAATAATACTTGTTTCCGGCGCCAATACATCAAAAGTTAAGTCGAAACGAACCTGATCATTTCCGGCGCCCGTGCTTCCGTGAGCCACACAGTCCGCTCCGATTTCTTTAGCATAATTAATTACGGCAATCGCCTGAAAGATGCGTTCCGAACTTACCGATACAGGATATGTCCCGTTACGAAGTATATTTCCGAATATCATGTATTTAATACTTTTTTCATAATATTCCTGTGTAATATCCAAATTCACGTGTTTAACGGCTCCTAATTGATAAGCCCGTTCCTCTACTTTTTTCAAATCATCTTCAGAAAAACCGCCCGTATCGGCTAAAGCGGTATATACTTCATACCCTAATTCTTTCGACAAATACATAGCACAGAAAGAAGTATCCAATCCCCCACTGTACGCTAAAACTACTTTTTGTTTCTTCATTCCTTTTGTTCCTTTCATTCTTTTTCCTTTTTTTCATTTCCCCCGTGAATACAGGGGTCGTATAAGAGAGCCGTACAAATACAATACTTCCGGTCGGTTCGTTGTAATATATCATAATTAACACAACCTTGACAGCCTCTCCAGAAAGACTCATCGTTCGTTAATTCGGCAAAAGTAACCGGAACATATCCCAGTTCCGTATTGATTTTCATTACTGCTGCACCGGAAGTGAGACCGAACAACTTAGCGCAAGGAAACATTTCCCGCGATAATTCAAACGATTTTTTCTTAATCTCTTTAGCTAATCCCTGTCCGCGAAACCGGTTCGCTACTATCAAACCGGAATTGGCTACATATTGTTTATTTCCCCAACTTTCGATATAACAAAAACCAGCAAAATCTTCTCCCGATAAAGCGATAATTGCTTTTCCTTCCTTCATTTTCTGCGCTACATATTCGAGAGAACGTTTGGCAATTCCGGTGCCACGTATTTTTGCCGCCTCTTCGATGGTTTTTAATATCGTCGGTATATATTTAATGTGACTCTCGTTTGCAATAATTACACTGATATTACTATTCATTTTTATGAATGTTCAATTCCTTTAAGGCATTAATAATCTTCATTCTGTCAAAGCCTTCCCGTGGAATTAACAAAATAGTATCATCACCTGCAATTGTTCCTAAAATAGCGTAGGATATTTGACTGTCGATATCGGAAGCAATTCCCATAGCGTATCCGGAGCGAGTTTTTATAACAGCCAAATTGTCGGAAAAATTTAATGAAAGAAAACCTTGAATATTAAAATCTTCTTCTATATCCGGCAATTTTGAATTATAGATATATCCTCTCGAAGTTGTATAAACATAGCTTCCGTTTAAATCCGGTGTTTTAACAATTTTCAACTGTCTAATGTCTCTCGACAACGTAGCTTGTGTAACATCAAATCCTTCTGCACGTAATAATACCAACAATTCATTTTGATTACTCAAGGAATGTTCACGCACTAATTCCATAATCTTTGATAAACGTTTTTCTTTCTGTGTTCTCATTGTATAAATATACTAAAGACTGCAAATTTATACAATTATTTAATATGTTGTATCTTTATTTCGATATTTTTTATTTTTGCAGGGAATATAAATTGATTGGAGTTGTCGGGAAAGAAAATTTCATGTATTTTTGTACATCTCATTAACTAATACGAGGTATGATTCTGGAAGTGCAAAACATATCCAAAAAATACGGTTCGCAGCAAGTGGTTAAAAATGTTTCTTTCTCCATTGCGAAAGGAGAAATAGTAGGGTTTCTTGGTTTGAACGGCGCGGGGAAATCCACTACGATGCAGATGATTACCGGATGTATCCCTTTAGATGCAGGACAAGTGAAAATTGCAGGAACGGATCTGCGGCAAGAACCGCTTAAAGCTAAATTTTCCATCGGGTTTCTTCCGGAGGATAATCCGTTGTACGGCGAA
Source organism: Dysgonamonadaceae bacterium (assembly GCA_031259075.1). Classification (GTDB taxonomy): domain Bacteria; phylum Bacteroidota; class Bacteroidia; order Bacteroidales; family Azobacteroidaceae; genus Azobacteroides. The sequence continues at coordinate 10,171 of JAIRLY010000027.1, forward strand.
ATGTATGTTATCGAATACTTGGAATATGTGGCCGGACTTTATGCGATGAAAGATGGAAAAGAAAAAGTCAAAAAAGTGATTCGGCAAACAGGACTTCAAACGGAGACGCACAAAAAAATCGAACAATTATCTAAAGGCTACAAACAGCGGGTAGGTCTGGCTCAAGCCATTGTTCATCATCCGGATTTACTGGTATTGGACGAACCAACGTCCGGATTAGACCCGAAACAAACAGAAGAAATTAATCATTTACTCTTAGATCTGAGCAAGGAAATGGGAATTCTTTTCTCCTCTCACACCCTATCGGAAGCGGCAAATGTTTGTACCCGAATATTGTTTATTCATAAGGGAGAAATCGTTGCCGATTTTCCACAAAATAAAATTGAAAATTTAGACGCACTATTCAAAGAATTGACAAAATATTAATAACCAAGCCGGTAAATACTCTTTTATTTTCCCGCACCTTTAATTATTCAGGCAATAAACAGGATTATACCTAATAAAGAGAGAAGTACAATAATCGAACCAACAATCTTATTCATCAACCACAAACCTCTTACGTTAAATATTTTACGAAGTTTGCCGACTAAATAAGTGATTGTAAACCACCATGCTAACGCTCCAATCATGAGACTAAACAAGCCTAATATCATCGAATACAATTTACCGTCCGACAAGATAAAATTGAAACGGGCAAAAAGAGCAATATAAAGTAGAATAATAAGCGGATTGGAAAGCGTCAACAGAAAAGCGGTAATCATATCTTGCGAATAGGAAGAGGAGCGCATCCCTTCTTTTGTTTTCTTCAAACTTTTAGAAGGATTCGAATAAAAAGTATAAATACCGTAAAAGAGCAAAAGAATACTTCCTATAAGCGTTAATATAAATTGGTTATCTTCAACAAAAGTGATCACGATTCCCATACCCATATAAGTAATGATTGCATAAAAAAGATCAGACGCCGCCGCGCCTGCACCGGAAAAAAAACCATGCCACCTACCCTTATTCAAAGTACGTTGAATACACAACAAACCGATAGGTCCCATAGGAGCAGAGACTAATATTCCAATGATAATTCCCTTATGAATAATTTCAATCATGTTGCAAAGATAAAAAATAATGCATTACGAGTTATCAAAACAACATTTTTTATAAAAATGTAATTTCAGCTAACAAATACTTACAGCGTTTCTTTGCCGTGTGGCGCTTCGCTTTTCCTTGTACCTTATTTAAATAACAAGGGTTGAGAATCTCAACCCCTGTCTATAATGGGCATAAACTACTTATACTTAATCGCTTAGAGAGATAAAAAAAATCAAAAAGTATAGAAGTTCAATGGGCTATAAAGTTCGAACGCAACGCGCCCACACGGATTCAAATGTTAATTTATGAACAACAATAGCACCTTGTGAGGCGTAGAAACAGTATGCGTCGGTGGAGGTCTCCCATTGTGCACACCATGTGTACCATACGCGTCCACCAATCATACCGTTATCAATACCTGTTCCGAGTTGATTAAGTTGCGTATATGCCGGAATATCCCCGCCGTCCCCTCCTAACGCACCGTACAGGGTTCGGATCTCTGCTACGTGTGGCAAGCGCCATTTCGCACCATCGGCAGTATATCCTGCGCACGCAGCCTGAGCTGCATACCAGTTGCCGGAAGCCAATACAACATTTTTCGACCAGCACAAGTCCCTGCCTAGTTTGGTAAAAGCACTATTCGTCCAGTTAGGATCGAAAGAACCGGAAGAAAGTCCAGTGACTATTGTACCTTCCGCAGGGCCATCATAGGCTCCATCAAAAAC
>JAIRLY010000040.1 GCA_031259075.1 Dysgonamonadaceae bacterium
CTGTTTGGAAAAAACGAAAATAGAAAGTTAGTTTGTCGTTTTTCGGAACTTTACTGTGAAAGTTGTGTAAATTACGCCATTCTAAAAATCAAAAATAGGACTGATTCGCTCGGAAAAAATAATATTTTGTTTTTAGGAATGTACGAAAATAATACAAGTTTAAAGATATTAAAACCCCAATACAACATTCAGGATATGAATGTTTACAATACAGGCGCGCTTTCGCTGCCCGCAGAAGAAATGGGATTTCCGTATTATTTTGTATTGGACAGCGCATTACGTGTTACCGATGTGTTTGTGCCTAATAAAATCGTGCCTGAACTGACGGATAGATACTTGAAAATGATAAGGGAAAGATACTTTTGACAATTACGAATGAAAAAGAAAACTAAATTTATTGTGTATTTTGTTGTGTCGTTGCTGTTTATATCATGCGACAGGGATAGTATGCTGGAGCAGTCGCTCTCGCTTGCAGGCAATAACCGCACAGAGTTGGAAAAGGCGCTGGCGCATTACAGTCAAAACCCTGCCGACAGTTTGAAATATCGCGCCGCCGTGTTTTTAATCAGCAATATGGCGGGGCATTATTCTTTTGCCAATGAGATGCTTGAAGGATATTATAATGCTTCCGATTCTGTAGCAAAGTATTACAAAGATAAAAGCGAGACGGAAATTAAGACGGCGCTTGATTCTGTTTCGCAACACTTTCCTCACGTTACTTCGGTTTCCGATTTGAAAAAGCTTACAGCCGATTATCTGATTGCAAATATTGACCGCGCTTTTGCCGACTGGCAACAGGGCGATTATGCACGGCATATAAACTTCGACGAGTTTTGCGAATACCTGTTGCCCTATAAAGTTACTGAAAATCAGATATTGGACAATTGGCGGGAATATTTGTCGGACACGCTGTACGGCGATTTGAAATACCTGCCTTATGCAAATTATTCCAGCGGCTCCGCTTATTATGCTTCGGAAAAGGTACGGCAAACGCTCGAAAAATTTCGTCCCCGATACATCGTCAAAACAAACGGACTGCCCATACGCCGGATGAACAGTTTGTGGAATACGCTGAAATTCCGCGATTGCGATGACGAGAGCATTGCATATACGGCCGTGATGCGGGCAAAAGGGATTCCGGCCGCAATTGATTATATGCCATTGTGGGCAAACAGGCGATCGGGGCATTCGTGGTGCACGGTTATTGACAACGGAAATAACAACCGTCCCATTAACGGACCTTCTGTTTTTCCCATTTCAAAAATTTACAGAAAAACTTATGCTATTAACCCCGAATTGCTTGAACTTACCAATTCGGACGAGAATGTCCCGCCTCAATTCCGTTATATCTGCATAAAAGATGTTACGGACGAATATCAGAAAACCGTTGATGTAACTGTACCAATAGGGAAAACCAAAAACAGATATGCCTTTCTTGCTACTTTCGACGACAAATATTGGCAACCTGTCGCGTGGGGAAAAATTAAAAATGGAAAAGCCTGTTTTGAGAAAATGGGGCGCGATGTGGTATATTTGCCCGTTATTTATTCCAGAAACGGAACAGCGCCGATAGCGCCGCCGTTTATATTAACGCAAAACGGCGAAATAAAAAACAGTCTACCCGACAACGCGAAAAAGCAAACACTAAAACTGTACAGAAAACAGCCGCCCTTAAATGTTTTTACATACAACGCACAACGCACGGTTGGCGGCAAGTTTCAGGCAGCAAACAAGTCCGACTTCAGCGATGCGGTTACAATACACACAATAGATAAATTCGGCACGGAATCGGACGAGATTTTTACGAAAACAAAAGAAAAATACCGTTACTGGCGTCATCTTTCCGCCCCTGACGGGTGGAGTGCAATGGGCGAAATCTACTTTTTCCGCAACGGAGAAAACATTACGCGGCAGGGAAAAATTATCGGTACGCCGCCCAATGACCCCAACAATGAGAAACAGCAAATCGCTAACCTGTTCGACAACGATCCGGTAACCTTTTACGATGCACCGATACCCACCGGTGCATGGGCAGGCATAGATTTCGGCGAACCGACAGAAGTTGACCGCATACTTTACGCACCGAAAAGCGACGGAAATGCAGTAACGTGGGGCGATGATTACGTATTAAGTTTTTGGGACAAAGACCATTGGACATCTTTGGGAAAGAAGAAAGCGGATAACATTTATATCACTTTTGATAATTGCCCGACAAGTGCGCTTTTTCTGCTGCACGACCTTACACGCGGCGTGGAAGACCGTATTTTTACTTATGAAAACGGAAAACAAGTATTTTGGTAAAATATATAAAATGAAGAAACGGGAAGCCATCCGTTGATAATTATCCATGTGGATACTTCTTGGGGATGTACCGTACTTAAATGGGACAAGAAACCGATAGAGCTTGATGAGGAAACTGAAATAGAAGTGGAAATCACGCCGGAAGAAGCCGGATTTTTCCATAAAACGGTAAAGGTATATGGAAAACGAAATGATTCTGCTGACTGTAAAAGGGATGGTAAACTAAAACTAAGAATTTATGGTGATTGCATGGATGTTATTTATACTTGGCGCAATAGGGTTTTATATAAAGCGTTTATGTTTGTTTGCATTTCCGTTACAAATGAAAATGCAAAGGTCAAATCTTTGTTGCATTCAGGACAAGATAACCGGGTTACAATTATTTTTTAGTTTTCTTACTATTTGGGAACTGGGAAAGAATAAGTTCACCTGAGTTAGCCTTTGTCATAGCTTTCCTTGTTGGCAAAGGCGTTAATAGGTTCGAAATGAATACGTTGCATGCAACGTATTCAAAGGGGGAAAAAACGTGACGGTTTAACACGAAAAAATAAACCACAGAGAGTAAATTATATATACAAATTAAATTTTCAAAACATGAAAAAGAAAATTTTAGGCGGAATCATTATTTTGACAGTTATAATGATGACGGCATTTAATCTTAGTTGGAATATTCAAAATCATTCTTTTTACAGCAATTTAGAAGGCATTGAAGCATTAGGTGGTGAATTATTTGATGATTGGAAATATTCCACTAAACAAACAAAAGTAACATGTTATATTTTGGCAAAAGATCCGAAAACAGGACAGCCTTGTTATATAGAAGTTTCATCAACAAAAACGACTTGTCCTCGAGGTGGACTGCCTTGTACCCCCTTCAAACCATGTTGACGGAAATTAACAAGTGATAATATCTTTCTCATAATTATCTATTTAAATTAAGTAGTTTCAATCCATGTATTCACGATGGCGATAGAAATAATTATGAGAGAGATTTGTCGGTGATAAAAATTTTTGTCAGACAAAATGAAATAAAAAATACAAAATGAAAAATACAATCTATACTATAGTATTATTGTTTATTTGCTTACTTGTCTCCTGTTCTCCGGATAGAAAACAGAATAAATATGAGTTAACAGAATTGTATGTTAATTTATACGATAAAAACATTGACTTTTATGAATTATCGGATGAAGTTCAAGAATTTGAGTTTATCCGGCTTGAAACCACGGATAATTGCCTGATAGGTCATATAGAAAAGATTCTGTTAGAAAATGACGTTTATTATATTTTGGATAATATCTATCAAGCTATTTATTGTTTTAGCTCATCAGGGAAACATATAGCTACTTTAAACCGTTTTGGGCCGGGTCCTGATGAATACTTAGAAATTAATGATTTTGTGGTGGAAAATGAAAATATTTGGATATGTGATAACAGAACTCAAAGGGTAGTTTGCTATGATAAAAATCAAAATAGGATTGACTGGATTGATTTGAAAAAGAATGATTTCTGGGTGGAACACATGGTATATCAAGATGGGTATATTTATATGGTTAACAATTGGATAGGGATTAAACCCAAAAACTATCAAATACTCATCTATGATTTAAAAAATAAAAAAACATCTTTAGAAAAGCCGTTTTCTCCATTACAGCATGTTATTTATCGGGGCATGAATAATCAGATAGCATTAATAGACAGTCTGTGCATGGTCACGTTCAGTTATTGCGATACAATATTTCAAATTAGGAATGAAACAATTGTTCCCAAGTATAAATACAGGTTTTCCGAGCGTATGATAGATGTACCGTTAGTTATATCTGACAATCCCCCCATAGAAGATCCCAATATTATTAAAGGTCTTATGAATATTTATCAAACACCCAACAGTATAATATTAAAATTTTCGGATAATGGAAAAATTAGAATGGCTATCTTTGACAAAGAAAATACATCAGGTAAAATATATAGCGGTTTTAAAATAGCCGATTTAGGAAATTTTCACTTAATTGACTTACATTTCTTACCGAACAGTTTAATATCCATATTTGATTCTGTGGATTTCAAAATGTATTTTGCATATTTAATAGATGAAAATTTTAAAAGACAACACGATAAGGAAAAAATAAAAGAAGAAGTTTCAAAGATCAAAGATGATGATAACCCATTATTATTCAGGTTTATACTTAAAAACAATTCCAAATTGTAAGAATTTTATAAATACGAAAAAATTATCTATTTTATGCATCTAAGAGCATGAAAATAAATGAATTGTATTTCAATTCCGCAATAAAAAACATTTTTAATTTTTAGTTTATTTTCGCATGAAATATTTACAATATATTTTTTTATTCCTGTTATTGGCTTGTATTATATGTCTGTATTATCAAAATAAGCAAACAGTAAGAATGAATGTTCAATTATCAAAAATGAAAGAAGCGTTAATTTCGGAAAGGCTTTATAGTTCTACAAACAAGTCTTGTCGAGAATTTGAAATATCATTTAACGGAAAAAAAATTCCTCCAAATGCAAGGGTGATCGGAGAAAAAGACAGCATATATTTGAAAGATATCATACATGATAATTCGATAGTTCTTCGTTATTCGGAATCACATTGTAATACTTGTATTAATACAATGATTGAGAATCTCAATAAATTTTCAAATTATATAGAAAGCAAAAATATCATTTTGTTATCAACATCAGTGAGTCCAAATTATATTAGTCAAATTAGAAAAGTAAAGAATATTAAATTTTCGATATATGAGTTACCTCCTGATTTGGAAAATTTGTTTAAAGATATTGATATTCCCTATTATTTTGTAATAGAGAAATGCAGTATGCGCGTAAACTCAGCATTTGTGCCTCAAAAAGAATATCCGGAACTAATTGATGCATATCTCAAAAATGTAATTAAAGAATATTTTAATTATATTTATTCTGATTTTGCCCCCACTCGGTACAGTATTCCACCTACACCGAGCTAAAAGCATACCTTCAGTTTCACAAATAACTGATTAAAAAAAGAATAGCATGCCCTCAAAAATCCATCCATCCAAGCGTCGTTCATGGTTGAAAAACTGCCTCTACTGGTTTTGCATCATTTTGTTGGGCATCCTGTTAGCCATTGTTTCGCGTGTATTTTTCTTTGCAACTTTTGTCATCCCGACTCCCTCGATGGAGCCGGCCATCATTCCCGGTGACAAGATAATTGTTTACAAAATGATACCCGGCCCCCGCATCATCCGCAACTTTTTCTCCCTGCACAAGGGAGAAAAACCGGATATTACCCGTCTCAAAGGCACACGGGCTGTACGGCGCAACGACGTTTTGATTTTTAATTTCCCTTATTCCGACTGGAACCGGCTGGAGATAGACATGAATGTGTTTTATGCCAAGCGTTGCATAGCCATTCCCGGAGATACTTTCTTTATCGAAAACGGGATTTACAAAGTAAAAAACAAAGCAATGGAATTGGGAAATATTACCCGACAAATGGAACTGTCGAAAAAAGCAGACAGTGAATTTAGTGCGGAACTTTTCAACTGTTTTCCCCAGCATACGGAAAATTACAGATGGACAATGAAAAATTTCGGGCCCTTGTATGTCCCCAAAGAGAAAGATACGATTAGCATCGATACGCTCAATTACGTGCTTTATAAAAAACTGATAGAATACGAAACCGGCCAAACGGTTACTTTTGACAACGGGGTGGTTTATTTGGACAGTCAAGTTTTGAACCGCTATACCTTCCGGCAGAATTATTATTTTATGGCGGGCGATTACATTTTCGATTCAAAAGATTCGCGTTACTGGGGATTACTGCCCGAAGACCATATTGTCGGCAAAGTAGCTTTTGTCTTACAATCGAAAAATAAAAAAACAGGGAAACGAAGATGGGAACGATTTTTTAAAACTATACACTAAGAACTAAAAGTTGCGCGAAGCGAAACAAAATGAAAGAAAATAAAAAGAATAGAACGCAGATAACACAGATCGGGCGGATAAGCGCAGATTTTCTTTGGCTTGCGCCGTTTCTGTTGGCGCTGAGCACGGTCTTCGTGATAAGCAGCGATTTGGCTAACGGCGTTGTTTCCGGCAAATACTTCTGGTTCTACGGCAGCATGGGCTTGATCGGTTTAGTAACGCTCGTTCGGACGCTTATCAACAGGCATTCCTTCCGGTTTTCGGCACAGGATGTACTTGTATTGCTTTTTGCAGCAGCGATTTATTTGCCGGCGTTTCTGTTTAATACCGCCACGCCGAATACGACCAAACTCACGCTTTTTACCCTGTTGCCTGTCCTGTATTTCAGTTTCCGGTTAATTATCAATACCTTCAAACGGAAAGACATGGTTCAACATGTTTTCTGTCTTTTCATCGTTCTTACCGGATTGATTGAAGCCGTCTGGGGATTGCGGCAACTCTATGGATTTGAATCTTCACAACATTCTCTGTTCAAACTGACCGGTTCGTTTTTCAATCCCGGCCCTTATGCAGGGTATCTGGCTGTAGCGTTTCCAATAGCCTTCCATTATTGGATACAGGGAAAACGCTACACTCTGCTTCGCATTTTTACCGCTATCGCCTGTATTGTCATGCTGCTGGTTTTGCCCGCCGCCATGAGTCGGGCTTCGTGGCTGGCTGTTGTTTCCGGAAGTGTTGTTGTGCTCTATTTCCGCTATTCCGGACAAATACGGCAATTTTACAGGCAACATAAAAAACAGGTCTGGATAACCGGCTGTGCGACTGTTTTATTTTTGACGGCGGCTTCGGCAGGAATGTATTATCTGAAAAAGGATTCCGCCGACGGACGGGCATTGACATGGAAAATCGCCCTTCAAACCATCGCAAAACATCCATTCGGCGCAGGCTTGGGCAACTTCCCCGGCGCTTACGGCGAAACGCAGGCCACTTATTTCGCTTCCGGGCAAGCAACTGAAACCGAACAGTTAGTGGCCGGAACTCCCGAATACGGATTCAACGAATACCTGCAAATCGCCGTCGAATCGGGGATTATAGCTCTTCTGCTGTTTGTGGGAATAATTGTTCTTGCTATCCGCGACAAAATACGAACAAACAATTGGGGTACATTGGGTTCTTTGGTAGCACTACTGATATTTGCCGGATTTTCCTATCCGTTCAGCGTATTGCCCTTCCTGATTGTATTCGTTTTTCTGCTGTCAATTAATCAACCGTGTCATCCCGCATCCTCCGGTAATCGTTCTGTAAGGGGATGGCGGGTCAAGCTCGCCATAGCAGGCAGCATACTGTTGCTGCTCGTTACCTCGGTCTGCCTTTGGAAGCAATACCCTGTTTATCAGGCTTACAGGCAATGGAAAGCCAACCAAATTTATTATCATGCCGGATTATTCAAGGATACGGCAGAAAGTTACGCAAGGCTGTATCCGTACCTGAACGATCAAGTCCGCTTCCTTTTCGAATATGCCCAATGCCTGTCGAAATCGGATCAGCCGGAAAAGAGTAACGAAGTATTACAGCGCGCCATACAAATCAGTTGCGATCCGATGTTATATAACATCATGGGAAAAAATTATCAGGCAATGAAACAATACGAACAGGCGGAAACCGTTCTTATTAAAGCAACTCAATTAATTCCCAGCCGCCTGTACCCTTGGTATCTGTTGACAAAATTATATGACGAAATGGGATGGGAAGAAAAAGCAGAGGAAACGGCAAAAATCGTCTTGACGAAAGAACCGAAAGTACAGTCGCCCGCTGTGCGGGAAATGCGGGAAGAGGTGAAAGAATTAAGAGTTAAGAACTAAGAGTTAAGAGTTAAGAATTTAAATAGATGAAAAAACATTTAATTACGGGAATAACACTTTTGGTGTTGGTATGTTCTTGTGGCGGAAATAAAGAAAAAGACCCGGAGGAGCAAGACGAAAAAGTAACGGAAGTAGAAGATGACAAGCCGGTAGAAGTAAAAGTGAAACGTCTGGAATACGAAGATTTCGGTTATGAGTTGATTTCTAACGGAACGATAGCCGCCATGCAAAAAGCCGGTTTGAAATTCCAGTCACAGGAAATCATCCAAAAGATACACGTCAAAAACGGACAGGCAGTAAGCAAAGGACAGAAGATTGCCGAGTTGAACAGGTTCAAATTGGAAACGGCTCTGAAACAGGCGGAAGAAGCTTTGGAACGCGCCCATCTGGATTTGCAGGATGTTCTGATCGGGCAAGGCTACGCCATCACCGACAGTGCGAACATTCCCGCCGATGTGATGCGCATCGCCAAGATTCGCAGCAACTACGAGCAATCCCGGACGAATTATGCGGTAGCGCAATACAACTTGGATGCTGCTACGCTGTATGCACCTTTTGCCGGAGTCGTTGCCAACCTGACTGCCAAAGAATTTAACCAGCCGGACAACGACGTTTTTTGTATCATCATCGACAACCGTTCGCCGGAAGCTGTATTCAACATTTTAGAAAATGAACTCCCGCTTACGAACCTGAACGACAAGGTGATCGTTTCGCCCTTCTCCCAACCGGATTATGCCGTCGAAGGACGAATCTCCGAAATCAACCCGATGATCGACAAAAACGGCATGGCACGAATAAAAGCCGTCCTTCACAACAAAGACAACAAATTCTACGAAGGCATGAACGTCAAAATCCGCGTGCAGCGGCTGCTTGGAAAACAGCTGATTATTCCCAAATCGGCTTTAGTCCTGCGTACAAACCGGAAAGTAGTCTTCACACTTAAAGACGGTCGAGCCAACTGGGTATATGTCGAAACGGCGCAGGAAAACTCCACCTCCTTTGTCATCACCGACGGGCTGCACGAGGGCGACAATATTATTTACGAGGGAAATATCAATCTGGCACATGAAAGCCCGGTAGAACTGAGAACTAAGAACTAAGAGTTAAGAACTAAGAGTTAAGAAGGATTAAAATAGATATAATCATTAAATTAAAAAACAAAAATGATGAAAAAAGGATCGATATTAAGAGAGAGAAGTTATAAGTTTGCTGTACGAATTGTGTCGCTTACCCGGTTTTTACAACAAGAAAAAAAAGAATTCGTGTTGAGTAAACAAATTCTAAGAAGTGGAACTGCCGTCGGCGCTATGATCAGAGAAGCGGAATATGCTCAAAGTAATGCCGATTTTATCAGTAAATTCAGTATCTCGTTAAAAGAGGCAAATGAAACCGATTACTGGCTTTCATTGCTGAAAGATACCGAATATATAGAAGTGAAATTGTATGATTCTCTCTTTCAAGATTGTGATGAATTAATCAGCCTACTCGTTTCTACTGTAAAAACATTAAAATCTAAAAACTCTTAACTCTTAGTTCTTAGTTCTTAACTCTCATGATAAAGTATCTCATCCACCGCCCCACCTCCGTCATGATGGTCTTCACCGCCCTCTTCATTTTGGGCATCGTCACCTACATGAACATCCCGGTATCGCTGTTGCCGGACATCGCCATTCCTGAAATCACCGTACAGGTTTCCGGTCAGAACACCTCTGCCCGCGAACTGGAAAACACCGTTGTCCGTCCCGTCCGGCAGCAACTGATGCAGGTCGGCAAACTCCGCGACATTCGCAGCGAAACCCGCGACGGAAGCGCGATCATCCACCTTAGTTTCGAATACGGAGCCGATACCGATCTGGCTTTCATCGAAGTGAATGAGAAGATTGATGCAGCCATGAACTATCTCCCCCGCGAGCAGGAGCGTCCACGGGTAATTAAGGCCAGCGCAACGGATATTCCCGTGTTCAACATGGATTTAACCCTTCGTTCCGACAGCAACTTTGAGCAGACCGACATCTCCAAATTCATTGAGCTGAGCGAATTTGCCGAAACCGTCATCCGGAGGCGCTTTGAACAGCTTCCGCAGGTAGCCATGATCGACCTGTCGGGAACCGTGAAAAAGCAGGTCATTATCTCTCCCGACCGGCAACTGATGGAAGTCGGCGGCATCACCCTGTCCGACATCGAATCGGCGCTCAACAGCAACAACGTCGACCCGGGAAGCATGACCGTCCGCGACGGATATTACGAATACATCGTCCGCTTTTCCTCCATTCTCCGCACCGTAGAAGACATTCAAAACATCTATTTCCGGAAAAACGACCGCATCTACCGGCTCAAAGACTTGGCAACAATAGAAATGGCGCCCGAAAAAGGGAAAGGAATGGCTATCTACAACGGCAAACGCGCCATCGTTCTCTCGGTCATCAAGCAGTCGGAAGAAAACATTGCCAACATGAAGAAAGCTATGAACGAAGAAGTCGCCCGCTTCCAAAAAGACTTTCCGGAAATTGAGTTTAACGTTACGCAAAACCAGACCGAACTGCTGGACTACACCATTTCCAACTTGCAACAAAACCTCCTGCTGGCTTTCCTTTTTGTCTTCCTTATTTCGGTGATCTTCCTCAAGGACGGGCGTTTATCGGTGATTATCGGCATCGGGCTTTTTCTTTCGCTGGTCGTCAGCCTGCTCTTCTTTTACCTGTTCCATATCTCCCTGAACGTGGTCTCGCTGACGGGTTTAATTCTCGCTTCGGGAAACATGATCGACAATTCCATCGTAGCCACCGACAATATTTCGCAATACCGCCGGCGCGGTTTATCCATTCCCGACGCCTGCGTAGCCGGAACCAACGAGATAGCCATCCCGATGTTGAGTTCCGCCCTGACCAACATATCCGTCTTCCTGCCGCTGATCTTCATGAGCGGAATAGCCGGCGCGCTGTTTTTTGATCAAGCTTTTTCGGTAACAATCGGACTGCTGATATCGTATCTGACCGGTATCATTTTTATTCCGGTGCTGTACAAATTAATTTATTCGGTACACGGTGCACGGTTCGCAACGCAGGGTAAGAAAAAACCGGCGGAAGCGCCAAGTACCCCAAGCGGAGTGGCTGTGCGAATCTACGACAAAGGCATCGAATGGGTTTTCTCCCACAAAACCCTCACTACCGTTATCCTGCTTTTGATGCTTCCGCTTTGCGGCTGGTTTTTCCTGATCATCCCAAAAGAAAAGATGCCGGACGTCAATCAAAATGAACTGTTGATCACGATTGACTGGAACGAAAACATCCACTTGCAGGAAAATTACGAACGCTGTATCGAATTTTCAAAGACATTGAAAACCATTTCGCAGGAAAACGAGGCGCTTATCGGTCAACAGCAGTTCCTGCTCAACCGCGACAAGGAACAAACTTCATCCGAATCCGAATTTTATGTCCGGACGCAAACCGCCCGGGAGATTCCTCTCCTGAAAGAAAAAGTAACAGAATACATTACCGGCGCTTATCCGGGCGCGCTGGTTTTTTTCTCGCCGGCGGGCACGATATTTGAAAAAATATTCTCCACCGGCGAAGCCGACTTGCGTATCGAATACTATACCACCAACAAGGCGCGTGAAATTGACGCCGGTACCATCCGTTTGATGGAAAAGCACATCGGGGAAATAACCGGCGAGCTACCTGCCGGAAACTCTTTCCAGCGGCAATTAGACTTGCATATAGACCGGGAAAAGCTCCTGCTTTATAATGTTCCTTACGATTTGATTTACAGGACACTGCGCACGGCGTTCAAGGAAAACAACTTCGCCACCCTGCGTTCACAGCAGCAATACCTGCCCGTAATACTGGGCGACGAAGAAAAAACCGTTCGTGAAATCATTGAGCATACGCTGGTTGAAACTTCCGCCAACGCCGACGGCACCCGCAACAAACTCCCGTTATCGACTTTTGTTACGGTTACTTTTTCCGAGGACTTGAAAACAATTGTAGCAGGGAAAGCCGGAGAGTACACCCCCTTTTATTATTATGAAACGGGCAATCCGGAAAAGATTATCGAAACCGTGCAGGAATCAAGCCGGAAAGGCACAGACTGGGAAGTGGACTTTTCCGGAACTTTCTTTTCCAACCAAAAGATGATTAACGAAATGATTGTCATCCTGTTTGTATCGGTCATGCTGATGTTTTTCATCCTCTCGGCGCAGTTTGAGAACTTCAAGCAGCCACTGATTATCCTGTTCGAGATACCGGTCGACATCACGTTTGCATTGGGTTTGCTGTTAGTTACCGGCCATTCGCTCAACCTGATGTCGGCAATCGGACTGGTGGTTACTTCCGGGATCATCATCAACGACTCCATCTTGAAAGTAGATGTGATGAACCAGCTTCGCAAGGAAGGTTTATCGCTCATGGACGCCATTCACGAAGCCGGACGCCGCCGCTTGAAAGCCATCCTGATGACGAGTTTAACATCAATCGTCTGTATGGCGCCGCTGCTGTTCACCAACGATTTAGGCTCACAATTAGAAAAACCGCTGGCAATTGCCACCATCGGCGGAATGATTATGGGTACACCTGTCAGCCTGTTTGTGGTGCCGCTGGTGTACTGGTGGATTTATAGAACTAAGAGTTAAGAACTAAGAGTTGCGCGAAGCGCGACAAAAATAAAACAAGATGAAAAAGAAATATACTTTTAATTGGGTGATAGTTGTTTATACGTTGTTATATACACTTCCGGGTCCGGCGCAGACAATCAAGCTGACTTTAAATGAAAGCATAGAGTTGGCGACCGACAGCTCCTTGCAGGCTTTTCGGGCAAAGAATGAATACCAGTCCGCCTATTGGGCGTATCGCAGCTTCAAAGCCGGTCGACTGCCTTCACTCACTCTGCGGACAACTCCTCTGCAGTATCAGCGCGATTTCACCCGGCGGTACGATTCCTACGAAAATATCGACGTTTACCGGCAACAGCAATCGCTTTACTCTTCCGGCAACCTGTCCATCAGTCAGAACTTCGACCTGACGGGCGGAACGTTCTTCATTGATTCGGAACTGGGCTATATGCGCAATTTCGGTGAAAATGCCTATACCCAATTCTCGTCGATACCGTTACGTATCGGTTATTCACAGGCCTTGTTCGGGTTCAACTCCTTCAAATGGGAGAAAAAGATAGAACCGCTCAAGTACGAAAAGGCAAAAAGGCAGTTCCTCTATTCCCGGGAAGAAATATCGGAAACCGTCATCAGTTACTTTTTCTCGCTGGCAACCTCCCAGATGGAATACGACATGGCGGCAGATAACGTCGCTTCCTCCGATACGCTCTACCGTATCGGGCAGGAACGCCACAAGATAGCCTCCATTTCGCAATCCGACCTGCTGACACTCCGGCTGGAAGCCGTCAATGCCCGCAATTCGCTCAAAAATGCGGAAATAAATCTGAAACGAGCGATGTTCTCTTTCGTTTCCTTCCTCAATTTAGACAAGAAAACGCAAGTGGAACTGAAACTTCCTGACAGACCCGAAGATATTGAGATATTGCCCGACGAAGCTCTGATATATGCACAAGAATACAATCCCGATTTCTTAGCCCATAAACAGGAACTCATGGAAGCCGAGCGGGAAGTGGACAGGACTAAAAAAACATCCAACTTCGATGCAAGCATTTCGGCCAGTATCGGGTTTAATCAGGTAGCCGGCGATTTTCAGGGCGCTTATCGCAAACCGCTTCAACAGGATATTATCAGTTTCGGCTTAACCATTCCTCTCGTGGACTGGGGTGTGCGGAAAGGAAAGGCAAACATGGCGCTCAATACCTTGAACGTAACCAAAATATCCATAGAGCAGAAAAAATTAAGCCTCGAACAGGATGTATTGATGACCGTCAACGACTTTAATGCTCAGCAGGATTTGATCAGCAGTGCAGAGGAAGCGATGGAACTGGCAACGATGGCTTACAACGTTACCAAAGAACGCTTTATCATCGGAAAAGCCGACCTCAACAGCCTGACACTCTCCCTGAACCGGCAAAACAGCGCACAGCGGAATTATATTTCCGCCCTGCAAAACTACTGGCTAAATTATTATAAATTGCGGAAACTGACGCTCTTTGATTTCCTGAAAAATCAAAATATAACGCTTAATCTTTAGTTTATTTTGCCGCGCTTCGCGAAACTCTGAGTTCTTAGTTAATTTGATTCATTCGCGTTCCATTGTCTTTTTATATTTCTTTTCAGTGTATTGAGGTATTCTTTCAGTTGTTGAAATTCTTTTTCCGACTTTACTCCCTGCAACAATT
>JAIRLY010000047.1 GCA_031259075.1 Dysgonamonadaceae bacterium
CTCTCCACATTCCGTCCCTGACGGGACGGGCGACGGTGAAAATAACCCCCGTTTTCTACCAACATGCTGTCCCTGACGGGACAGAAGAATGAAATCTATCTCGCTGCCGCCAAGCTCCAACAGGGCGTAATCCTTTGGATGGCAGGCTTTCAGCCTGCTGGGAAATGAAGAGGTGTTCTTTTCCGATGGGCGTTGCCCATCGCTATTGATTATCGCCCTTTCAGGGCTTCTCTCCATTTTACATTTTCTATTTTCCATTCCTAACTTTTAGTTCTTAACTCTTAGTTCTTAACTCTTAAGTTTTTCCGTCTCCGGTAAAGACAACCGGCATTTATTAAACGATGAGAAAAATGATTTTTTGATTCGAACAGTTGTCTTTACCTTCGACCGGAATAAACGATAGTGATACAGGCTGCGGCGTCCATCTCTTAACTTTTAGTTCTTAACTCATAACTCTTAGTTCTTAGTTCGCTGTCCAGGTCCCGAAGAGAAGCGGTTTAAAAATACGAAGCGTGGGACTTTCAACTTTATCCGTACTGGAGGTCTTCAACTACCTGTATCTACAAATAAGTTATGCCCACGCATCCAACGTGAGCGTTTACTTACTTATTCTTGTAGATACCGAAATTGTTGAAGTTTCCAGTACAAGAATATAAGCTAACGCTTTCTAAACTAATTAATTATAATCTTTATAAAATATTTTTTATTGTTTTATAATAAAGTTATATTTTATTTCTTTTTTAAATATTTGGCAAAGATAGATTATTTTTTTTAAACAAACGACTGTTTCCTCTCAAAAAATCGGTCGCCGACATTCGTTTTTTTCCTGCTTGTTGAATATTTTTCAACCGGATAAAACCATCTACGGTAGCCACATCCAAAAAAGTTTTTCCATCCGAAACAATTGTACCGGCGTTCCATTCGTGTAATTGGCTTATTTTTTCCGTTTCAAACAGTTTGAGATTAAGGACTTCTCCTTTGCTTGTTGTTAGTTCGGTCCATGCAGCAGGATAAGGGGATAATCCGCGAATGAAATCATAAATTTCTTTTGTACGCTTATTCCAATCAATGCGACAAGTTTCTTTGAAAATCTTTGGAGCCGGTTTAAAATTTTCGACGCCGGTAACCATTGTTTCCTGAGCAACAGGTTTTACCAAGTCGTTTAGAATGTCGTCCACTGTTTTTACAACTAATTTTGCGCCTGAATGCATCAACTGATCATGTATGGTTCCGGCGTTGTCTGTTTCTGTAATAGGTATTTTTACCTGTGAAATGATTTTCCCTGTATCAATTTCGTGCGTAAGGAAAAAAGTAGTAATTCCCGTTTCTTTTTCTCCATTGATGATTGCCCAGTTGATAGGCGCAGCTCCGCGATATTGCGGCAATAAAGACGCATGTAGATTAAATGTTCCCCCAAGAGGCATATTCCAAACTACTTCGGGTAACATTCGGAAAGCGACTACAATCTGCAAGTCGGCATTCCATGCTCTTAACTGTTCCAAAAATTTCGGCTCTTTCAGTTTTTCAGGTTGAAGTAAGGGAATATTTTGAGATAAAGCATATTGTTTTACCGGGCTGGCTTGCAATACGCTTTGGTGTTTTCCGACCGGTTTATCCGGCATTGTGATTACACCGACTACGTTATAATTTCCTTCGACTAATGCGCGCAGGCTTTCTACGGCAAAATCGGGAGTGCCCATGAAAACAATTCTCAAATCGTTTTTATTTTTCATTTATTATTGTTTAAAAATTAAGATATTAACTCTGTTTCTTCAATTGCAAAGATAACATTAAATTTTTCAAAAGGAGAACTGTTATGTCCTAAAGTAGATTGATCATCTGATTTTATTTTTTATTTTGATGATTTTTTATTAACTTTGCAAGATTAGAGAATTATTGTCTCATTATTAAATACATAGGATAATTTTAAATCAACAATTTTTTTTACCGATATGTCGTTTTCAGTAGAATTTTTTCTTTTATTTTTGTCTGTTTTGTTCTTATTCAGCTTATTGTCTACAAAAGCAGGATCGAAGTTCGGAGTTCCTGTTCTATTACTTTTTCTTGGAATAGGGATGTTATTTGGAACGGATGGATTGGGTTTTGAATTTCAAAATTATCATGCAGCCCAGATTATCGGCACGGTAGCATTGTGTATTATTTTGTTTTCGGGAGGTTTGGATACGAAAATTCAGGATATAAAGCCGGTGATTGGTCAAGGAGTTATTCTGGCGACTGTAGGAGTATTGCTAATGGCGATTATTACAGGTACATTCATTTATTATATTACGCAATATTTCTTTCCGGATATCCATTTGTCTTTTCTGGAGTCGCTATTATTAGCTTCTGTAATGTCTTCGACCGATTCGGCCTCTGTATTTTCCATACTGCGCGGAAAAGGCGTCCGGCTGAAGAAAAATATAAGACCGCTATTGGAATTGGAAAGTGGAAGTAACGACCCGATGGCTTATTTGTTGACGATTATTTTAATTCAATTAATTGCCAGTACCGGCGCCGGTAATCAGGAATATGGAAAAGCCGTAGTTACTTTTTTTATGCAATTTTGTATTGGCGGATTAGCCGGATTTTGTTTGGGAAAATTAGCCGTATTTGTTATCAATAAAATTAACTTGGACAATGAATCCCTTTATCCGATATTGTTGTTTACTTGTGGAATTTTTATTTTTTCAGCTACCTATTTTTTCAAAGGGAATGGTTATCTGGCGGTATATATCGGCGGTTTGGTAATCGGTAATGCACGAATAGTACATAAACGTTCCTCTTTGAATTTTTTTGACGGCTTAGCTTGGATCAGTCAAATGATAATGTTTCTCACTTTGGGTTTATTAGTCAATCCGAAAGATTTATGGCCGGTAGCATTGGTCAGTATTATCATTGGCATATTTATGATTATCGGAGGACGGCCTTTATCCGTATTAATTTCTTTGCTGCCTTTTCTAAAGATGAAATTTAGGGAAAAATGCTTTGTTTCCTGGGTTGGATTACGCGGCGCGGTTCCCATTATTTTTGCGATCTTACCATTGGCGGCAGGATTGGAAAATGCTCAATTGATGTTTAACATTGTATTTTTTATCACATTACTTTCTCTATTAATTCAGGGAACCACTCTTACTCAAGTGGCTAAGTGGTTGAGATTAACCAAAATCGGAGAAAATCAAGGTCCTCTTCAGGATTTTGATATTGAATTTTCCGAAGACATCAAATCTACGATGACCGAAATTGCGCTCAATAAAAACATTTTGTCTCATGGTAACCGGTTGATGGATATACCTCTTCCGAATCATACTTTAGCGGTAATGGTGAAACGGGATCACCGCTATTTCATACCCAAAGGAAATACGGAACTGCATCCAGGTGATAAGTTACTGGTAATTACCAACGACGAAAATGCTCTGATTGAAACATATAAGAATCTCGGAATAAAAAATTACCGATTGAGACGAAACTGAAAGACTGGTTATTTTAATCCTTCCAACATGCGTTTCAAGACGACTTCACAGGCTATTTCTCTATTGGCGGCCTCTTGAATCACAATGGATTGCGGACTGTCGATCACTTCGTCGGTCACGATTACGTTGCGGCGAACGGGCAAACAATGCATGAATTTTGCATGGTTTGTTAAATTCATTTTCGCTGCATCTATCGTCCAATTCATATCTTCACTTAATATTTTACCGTAATGCACGTCTTCGAATGCAGACCAGTTTTTTGCGTATATGAAATCAGCTCCTTGAAAGGCCTTGTTTTGATTGTATTCTACTTGCGCTTTTCGGACAAATCGGGGAGCTAATTCGTAACCTTCGGGATGAGTAATTACAAAATCAACATCCGCTTCGTTCATAAAATCGGCAAAAGAATTAGGAACGGCCTGCGGAAGTGTTTTCGGATGAGGCGCCCATGTTAAAACTACTTTTGGGCGGTTTTTTGTTTTAAACTCTTCGATGGTGATTAAGTCTGCAAATGCCTGAAGCGGATGAGTGGTTGCTCCTTCCATACTAAATACAGGCTTTTCCGAGTATTGAATAAATTGATGAAGAATATTTTCGTTGTAATCGTCGGTTTTGTTTTCAAGTTTAGCAAATGAACGCACGCCGATTATATCGCAATAGCAAGCCATTACAGGGATTGCTTCTAAAATATGTTCCGGTTTATCGCCATTCATGACTACGCCTTTTTGGGTTTCCAAACGCCATGTTCCCTGCGCTATATCTAAAATCATTGTATTCATTCCCAAGTTCATAGCTGCTTTTTGCGTACTTAAGCGGGTACGTAAGCTGGAATTGAAAAATACCATTAAAAGCGTTTTGTTCTCTCCAAAATGTTTGAACGCGAAACGATCTTTTTTTATTTCTAATGCCTCTTGTACAGCGATTTTCAAATCGCCTAAATCTTTTACATTTATAAATTTTTTCATCGATAAATGAACTATAAACTACAAAACGGATAGTTTATGTTGACTTAAATTTAGAACAAAAGTAATTATTTTATTCAATAAATTTGTTCTTTTTAATTAATTAATCTACTTTTGTCCTGTTAAATATGCAGATATTGTGTATTCATGGTTATAACGATATATATTTATTAATAATTTTACTTATGAAAAAAAATTTTACGGCAATAGGAATTGCCACTCTTTTAGGTTCATCAATTTTGTTTAATTCTTGTATTGGCTCTTTCAGTTTAACAAGCAAATTATTTGAGTGGAACAAATCGGCAGGAAACCAATGGGTCAACGAATTAGTATTTCTGGCTTTAGCAGGTATTCAAGTTTATTCGGTTTCATTGATTATCGACAGTATAGTATTGAATACAATTGAGTTTTGGACGGGTTCTAATCCTTCTGCAGATGTTCAAGTGAAAAAGATTAAAACTGAAAAAGGTCTTTTTACCATTACTACAGATACAAAGGGGCATAAAATTCAAAAAGAAGGAAGTGGTGAAATCGTTGAATTTTGTTTCAATGAAAAAGAAAACAGCTGGATTTTAGAAGCAAATGGTGAAACTGCGCCGTTGTTGAAATTTGTAGAAGATAACCAAGCGATGGTTTATTTGGCAGATGGTTCAACGATGATTGTCAGCATGGATCAAGCCGGGGTTTTTGCTTTGAAACGTATAATTGAGAATAAGGCACATTTCGCAAGTAAGTGAGAAAGTGATTTATTTACAGTTATTTTGGGCTTATTTTAAAATAGGCTTGTTTGGGTTCGGAGGCGGTTATGCCATGTTATCGTTGATTCAATACGAAGTCGTCGAAAAACATCAATGGCTGACAGTTTCCGAATTTACCGATATAATAGCCGTATCTCAAATAACGCCCGGTCCGATCGGCATTAACTCGGCGACGTATATCGGTTACACTGTAACACAGAGTGTATGGGGTTCTTTGGTTGCTACTGTGGCGGTTTGTCTCCCTTCTTTTATTCTGATGTGGCTGATTGTCAGGACTTATCAAAAATTTCGCGCCAATTTCTTCGTTGATAGCGCATTCAAAGGATTGCGTCCGGCAACCGTCGGTTTAATTGCCGCCGCCGCTCTTTTGTTGATGAATAAAGAAAATTTTGTTGATTACAAGAGTTTTATTATTTTCGGAACAGCCTTTTTTCTACTCCTGTTTACCAAAATACATCCGATTGTCCTGATTGTATTGGCCGGGATAACCGGTTTGTTTCTGTAAAGTGCAAAATAATAGTTCTGCCCCCGCTTGCCGCACAAGCTACCATCGTCCGGACGATTTGTAACGCACCAATCAACCCTTGCGACCTCGACCTTTTTTCGAAATCACAAGGGTTGAAACGCGACATCCTAACGCATAAAGTGTATACAAAACCTGATAATGCGTTTTTTCGCATTAGCTATGCAGGAAATC
>JAIRLY010000122.1 GCA_031259075.1 Dysgonamonadaceae bacterium
AAATATTTTATGTTAAAAATCCTAAACGTGCTCTTATTTAAATCAGAAGTCATCAATTTGTGCATTTATCTAATTCAGATGCAAATGTAAACACTTTTTTTGTAAAACAATGCAAAAATATAGAATCAAGTTATAATTTTTCCATAGGCACAAAGGTGGGATTTAATTCCATCGTGTTTTCCAATGGACGCTATTAAGAAAAGTTATACCGGCATACTGAAAAACGCCTAATCTTGGATTACTTATAAAAAAGAGGGATATTCCCTCTTTTTCTTTTAATTACGGAAATGGTAATTTTTGATGCGGTTGCCTGGTTTGAAATTGCTCCCTGTTTGAAAATAAAAATAAAATGATTATTTTTGTCTGTTTTTATAATACACGTACTCTTATTTTAAAGTAAATATGAAAAGACGAGATTTTTTGCGGACTTCCGGTTTAGCAATTGCGGGGGCGATTGTGTGTCCTGAAGTTGTTCGCGCCCAATTGAGTTCTAAAAAAGAAGATCTACCCAAGATGTTAAATCATTTTAATGTAAGTGAAAGCGATTTGCAAAAAGTAATGTCTGTCGCTTTAGAAAAAGGAGGCGATTACTCCGATCTATACTTTGAACATACCTATTCTAATTCTCTGGTTTTACAAGATGGCGCTGTAAACCGCGCTTATTCCAACATTGATTATGGAGTAGGCATTCGTGTCGTAGCAGGCGACCAACAAGGTTATGCCTTTGTTGAAAGCACAACATTGGACGAAATGATCAAGGCGGCTCAAATTGCTTCAAGAATTGCTAACAGTCATTCGAAGAATCTTTCGATGAAAATAAATGAAAAAACGTTCAAAAATCGTTATCCTGTTATTCAATCATGGGAAAATGAAACCGTTCGGAGGAAAATTCCTTATCTTCAAAAACTGAACGACCGCATTTTTGAACTGGATTCCAAAGTTGTCAAAGTCAATGCTTCAATGAACGACAGTATTTCTTATATTCTATATTATAATTCGGAAGGGATACTTTGTCACGACATTCGTCCGATGGCACAAATGGGGGGAAATTGCATCATGCAACAGGATGACAAAACGGAAAACGGATTTGCTTCAAGATCGGCCCGGCAAGATGTTTCTTTCTTAACAGACTCTTTAATTGAAGAAATAGCACAAGAAGTTGTAAAACAAACAAGATTGATGTTTGACGCCGTGAAACCCAAAGGAGGAGAAATGCCGGTAGTAATGGGTGCGGGCGGTTCGGGAATCCTATTGCATGAAGCAATCGGACATGCATTTGAAGCGGATTTTAATCGGAAAAACACTTCTATTTTTGCTGATAAATTAGGTAAAACAGTTTGTGACAAAAGCATCAATGTAGTCGATAGCGGAGAATTTGAATACAACAGCGGTTCCATCAATGTCGACGACGAAGGCATAGCCGGACAAAAAACCTATATTGTAACAAACGGAGAACTAACTTCTTATCTCCACGACCGCATCAGCGCTAAATTTTATGGCGTGCCGCCTACGGGAAACGGCCGTCGTCAGTCGTTCCGTTTCCTTCCCATTCCCCGCATGCGATGCACTTATATGGAAAACGGTAATTATAGTGAAGAAGATATTATAGCAAGCGTGAAAAAAGGCATTTATGTCGATAAATTCACAAACGGTCAGGTACAAATCGGAGCCGGCGATTTTACTTTCTTTGTAAAAACAGGCTATCTGATTGAAGACGGAAAACGAACTCAACCGATTAAAGATATTAACATCATCGGGAACGGACCAAAAGCATTAGCCGACATTACAATGGTGGGAAATAACATGTGTATCGACAAGGGTGCATGGACGTGTGGAAAAAACGGACAAGGGGTTCCGGTTTCACTCGGATTGCCGTCTGTACTGGTAAAACAATTAACGGTAGGAGGATTATAATACGATGAATGATATGAAAGCAAACAAACTGAAAAATAATAAAGAATTGGCCCAATGGGCGTTGGAATATGCGTTAGCCAATGGTTGTTCTGATGCACGTGTGGTCGTTTATCAAAGAGTCGAATGTATTTTTGAATACCGGAATACGCAATTAGACCGATTGGAACAATCCGCCGAAAACGGATTGAGTATTCATTTATATGTAGATGGAAAATATGCTACCTATTCTACAAACCGATTGGATAAAAAGGACCTGGAAATATTTATCGCCAATGGAATAGAAGCAACCCGCTGGCTGGAAAAAGATGAATTTCGCAAACTTCCCGATGCAAGCCGATTGTATAAAGGAGATGGAAACCAATTGGAAATTTACGATGAAAATATCGAAAGGATATCTGTAGACGACAAATTAGCGCTTATAAAAGAAAGTGTAAACGAAGTTTACAATACAGATGAACGTCTCACCTCTGTATCGTCTTATTATTCCGACGGAATAAACAATTCCTATATTGTAGCAAGTAATGGTTTTGAAGGAGAAACGGCGACTACTTATTTTACCCTTGAAACCGAAACGTCGATAAAAGGAAACGGAGATGCCCGACCTTCTTCCTATTGGTACGATTCTGCTATCTTTTGGGATAAATTACAAAAGAGCGGAATTGGTAAAAAGGCTTATGAAAGAACTTTACAAAAACTCGGACAAGAGAAAATCGAATCCGGTTCATATAAAATGATCGTAGATAACCTCTCAATTACTCGCTTGTTGTCGCCTCTTATTGACGCTTTGCATGGAAGTTCCATTCAGCAAAAAAATTCGTTTTTGATCGACAAATTAGGCGAAAAAATTGTCTCCGGCAAAATAACAATCATCGACGATCCGCACATCAAGCAAGCGCGCGGTGCGCGTTGGTTCGACGGAGAAGGAGTAGCCACGAAAAAAATCCATGTAATCGAAGATGGAATTTTAAAGATGTACTATATTGATACTTATTATGGAGGAAAATTAATGACCCAACCGACTATTCAATCGCCTTCCATTCTCACGTTTAAATTGGGAAATAAAGACTTGGAACAAATGATAGCGTCTTTGGAGAAAGGCATTTTAGTGACCGGTTTTAACGGAGGAAACAGTAATAGTACGACCGGCGATTTTTCTTTCGGAATAGAAGGATTTTTAATTGAAAACGGAAAACTCGTCAAGCCGCTGAATGAAATGAATATTACCGGTAATTTATTAACGCTTTGGCAGAATGTTGAAGAAGTCGGTAACGATCCGCGGCTAAATTCTTCTTGGAGAATACCGTCCATTCTGTTTGATAATGTCAGTTTCAGCGGAAAATAAAAATTCAATTAAAATACCGGATATTCTTTTTGCTTAGTATGACGTAAATAATGATAGGCGCTCCTAATAAAGGAGTTACAGCATTTAACGGGAGTAATTTGTTCCCCAAAGGAAGAATAATCATTAAATTGCAAAGGAGCGCTACTGCTGCTCCTGAAAGAAGCGTTGCCGGCAATAAAAGTTGTTGATTGGAAGTTCCTAAAGCAATACGGGCTATATGTGGAACTGCTAAACCGATAAAACCGACAGGACCGCAGAAAGCGGTTACAAGAGCTGTGAGAAAGCCGGTAATCACGAGAATTAAAAAACGTATTCGTTTGACGTCGACGCCTAAATTGGTTGCATAGCGTTCTCCTAAAAGCAATATATTCAAAGGCTTAACCAACAAGATAGAGCTAAGTAAACCGATTAGAATAATCAAGCTGTAGAGAAGAATTTGTTTGGACGACACATTCGAAAAACTACCTAATCCCCATAAAACATACGAACGGATGTTTTCGGAAGATGCAAATGAATTGAGAACAGAGATTCCCGAAGAAGCCAGATAACCTGTCATCATACCGATAATAAGCACTAAAATATTACTTTTGACTTTGGACGAAAGATATAAAATAAATACTAATATGATTAAAGCGCCGGTAAAGGCGGCTATAATAGTAGAAATAACTCCTCCGGAATAGAGCATCACAATGGCTACTCCTAAATTAGCGCCGTCGCTCACACCCAAAATGCCAGGACCGGCCAGTGGATTGTGAAATAATGTCTGAAGCATCAAACCACTGATTGCCAATGCCGAACCGGCAAATAAAGCCGTGATCGCTTGTGGAAGACGCGATTGTAGAACAATAGAATTCCACGATGAACGTTCAACGGTATGACCTGTAAAAATATCCATTACTGCCGTAACGGGAATGGATACCGAACCGTAAAAAAGATTACACATAAAGAGAATAGCTGTTAAAACAGCAATGCCGTAACAGATATAACTCTTATTTTTCATTCCTGTTTTTATCTTAAGCGGTCTAAGGAACGAACTAATTTTTCATCTTTCTTTATAGCTAAAATAGCTAAAATATCGAATATACCGGCAACAAAAGGAAACACAAGGGGCAATTTTCCAACAACAACTTTCACACCGGAAAAAAAGAGTATTATGTAAGAGAGAATCAATAAAACGAGGATTCCATAACACAACTTAATTTGTAATGCTCTATTTTTGTAAAGAAAAATAACAACGATAGACAAAACGGCAATTAACCCGCTTTCCGCTTTTAGTAATAAAACCTGATTACTTTGTTCAATTACAGAAACAAATATGAATAATGAAGCAATGATTGCAACGAAGAGCATCCATACTGTTTGAATACGTTGAATCATAGTTCCTCTATCTCTTTAGCCGGATTGCGGAAATAAACTTCACCGTCGGCAAATTCCTGAACTGCAATCAACGTTGGTTTTGGAAGCCGTTCAAAGTAGCGGGAAATTTCAATTTGTTCCCTGTTTTCAAATATTTCGTCCAGACTGTCGGTATATGAAGAAAATTCTTGTAGTTTTCGTTCCAAATCCTGTTTAATTTCTACCGACACTTCGTTGGCGCGTTTACCTATAATACGAACTGTTTCGTAAATATTTCCCGTTTCTTTAGCCATACTCATCAAATCACGCGTAACAGTGCTGGTTGGTGCATTCGTTTTTTTATAATCCATATTATTTATATTTAACCTCTAATTTAATTGTTTAATTGTTTTGCAATTTCTTCATACAGTTTTTTAATCTCTTTCACGTATTTTCCTTCCGGATAATCATTGATGTATGAATAATATTCATCCACTACGTCTCTGTATCTGAAATCTTTTTTTTCCTCTACACTTTGCTTAGCCATTTCATATTTAGATTTAAAAATGTAGTACATAAATTCTTCACGATACTTGGAATAAGGATAGCTACGCATTGCATTTTGCGCCGTAATAACACATGAAAGGTAATTACCTCCCGGAAAAGAATATAAAAGATAATCTCCCAAATTGTAATACAAACGAGTGCTCATCAATTCTTTCAAAGACAGTTTTTCCTGTAAATTGAACAAGGCGTCTTGTACAATTTCCTTTTTTTCGCTTTGAGGATAATATTCTATAAAATCCTGAAAAAGCTGCATCGCCTTATAAGTATCCGATTGATCCAAGCGAACATCGGGAGATTCCAAATATAAACCGTAGGCCGCATAAAAACGGGACATTTCGGCATATTCGCCACGCGGAAATGAGGTATAATATCTTTTGAAG
Source organism: Dysgonamonadaceae bacterium (assembly GCA_031259075.1). GTDB lineage: Bacteria > Bacteroidota > Bacteroidia > Bacteroidales > Azobacteroidaceae > Azobacteroides. Next base: position 5,539 of record JAIRLY010000122.1, read on the forward strand.
TATTCGGAGGCGCTTGTATAATCTTTTAAAGCATAATGAGTTTGAGCCAACAAATACAATGATTCTTCCGCATGTGAAGAACCTCGCAACAAGGGAATTACTTCCTCAAAAAGCGTAACGGCCCGACTATATTTTTTAGTTTCAAAATACTTTTTGGCTGCTTCGTATTTTACCATCGTGTCGGAACTTTTCAATATCTTATTGTATTCGCTACAAGATGTTGACAATACCAATAGAAAAGAAAAACCGATTAATTTAATATTTAGTTTCATACTCATGAATTTGAGCACAAAAGTAATTAATCCATTTGAATTTAGAAAAAATTTTAATTTTTTTTATCATACCGGAAGTACAATTATTTCAACTCTATTTTTCATCACTCTGAATATGAATGAACCCGACGCTTAATTCGGCGCTTTGCCGTATAGATATGCAGCTATTAATGCATAAACAACATTAGGTATCCAAATAGCAATAAAAGGACTGACCAGACCGGATATAGCAAAAGAAGACGTCACTTGCATAAACAGGATGTAAGAGAAACTGAGCAACAACCCTATTCCGATATTTAGTCCCATGCCTCCTTTTATCTTTCGGGAAGACAAGGACGCTCCGATTACAGTTAGAATAAAAGCGGCAAATGCCATCGCATATCGCCGGTAATATTCGATTTCAAACAGTTGAATATTCCCTATTCCGCGTTTTTTTTGCCTGTCAATATACGTTTTTAGAGCAGGAGTAGTCATTTGTTCGCTATCATAAGCTGAAATCATAAAATCGGAAGGAATAATTGTCAATGTAGTATCAATTGACTGTCCTATAGTGATTTCTTCTTTCATTCCGGTAAAATCTCGTATCATATAATCTTTGACGGTCCAATGATAAGCCGAATCCCAAACAATCTGCTGGGCGGTCAAACGAGATTTAAGTTCTTTCCCTTCAAATCGTTCCAGAGAAAAACGGTTGCCGGTATTTGTGTTCACATCAAACCGGTCGAAATAAGCGATAATTCCCGGCTCTACTTCCAATTGGATATGACTGGAATAAGTAACACGCCGGTCGCGCACATAAGTGTTCTGAAACTCAATACGCGTAACATTGGCCGGAGGTATCACATAACTGTTCAACAAAAAAGTCATCAAAGCGATTAAAGCGGCAGAAATCAAATAAGGCAACATCAATCGCCTGAAACTGACGCCGCTCGACAGTATCGCAATTATTTCCGAATTGTCGGCGAGCTTGGAAGTAAAAAAAATAACGGCTATAAATACGAATAACGGACTGAACAGATTTATAAAGTAAGGGATAAAATTGAGATAATAATCGAAAAGTATAGCTTCCGTCGGTGCATTGTTTCTTATAAATTTATCCAATTTTTCGTTGAAATCAAACATTACCGAAATAGCGATAATCAGCAAAATAGCAAAAATGTAAGTTCCTAAAAACTTTTTGATTATATACCAGTCTATTGTTTTTAATCCTTTCATTTGTTTATAATCTGTTTTGAAGTTTTGGCGTTATCCCTGCTTTCCAAGAAGTAAAACTGCCGGCTATAATCCGCCGGCGAGCTTCTTTTACCAGCCAAAGATAAAAAGCCAGATTGTGAATAGAAGCAATCTGTAATGCCGATATTTCGTTTACTTTAAAAAGATGGTGAAGGTAAGCTTTAGAATACATTTTGTCTACAGCTGATGCTCCGTCATCTTCGACAGGAGAAAAATCAGCTTCCCATTTTTTATTTCTCATATTCATAATTCCTTCTTTCGTAAATAATTGGCCATTTCGTCCGTTTCGTGTGGGCATAATACAATCAAACATATCTACGCCTCGTTCAATCGCTTCCAAGAGATTAACCGGCGTACCGACTCCCATTAGATAGCGAGGTTTGTCTTGTGGAAGGATAGCGTTGACGATCTCAATCATTTCATACATTTTTTCGGTCGGTTCGCCTACCGCCAGACCTCCGATTGCATTTCCGGCTGCATTTTTCGATGCTGCGTTTTCAGCCGCCCGTCGGCGCAAATCGGCGTAAACACAACCTTGAACAATCGGAAACAGACTTTGCGAATATTCATATTTATCATTTGTTTCGTGGAAGTGTACCAAACACCGGTCTAACCATCGTTCGGTCAAATCCAGCGATTTTCGCGCGTACTCGTAATCGGCATTTCCCGGAGTACATTCGTCGAATGCCATTATAATATCCGCTCCTATGCTCCGCTGAATATCTATTACTTTTTCAGGTGTAAAAAGATGTTTTGAGCCATCAATATGCGAACGAAATTCCGCTCCTTCTTCCTTTAGTTTTCGATTACCGGATAAAGAAAACACTTGAAAACCACCGCTATCCGTCAATATCGGACGATTCCAACTGTTGAACTTATGCAAACCGCCGGCACGTTCCAAAATTTCAATTCCCGGCCGCAAATAAAGATGATACGAGTTTCCGAGTATAATTTCCGCCTGGATATCTTCTTCTAATTCTGTAAAATGAACTGCTTTAACTGTTCCTTGCGTTCCAACCGGCATAAAGATAGGCGTTTCAATAGTTCCATGATCAGTAGAAATCCGTCCGGCGCGTGCATTCGAAAATTGATCCGTATATTGTACTATAAAATTCATATTTTAATGATAATGAAAGAAATGAAAAAATATTTTTCATTCTTTTCATTCCCTCAAATTGATAATATCCTCAGTGTATTCAATAAATCCCGATTGATCGGTTTATCATTTTTAATTGCCTTTGAAAAAGGAACATACACAATATTATCATTTTGAATTCCGATCATTACATTTCGTTGATCTTCCATTAAAGCGTCGATAGCTGCGGCACCCATCCGGCTCGCTAAGATCCGGTCGGTTGCAGTAGGAGAACCTCCTCGTTGAAGATGTCCGAGAATAGTAACGCGAACATCATACAGGGGGTATTCTTTTTTTACACGTTCGGCCATTCCCATTGCTCCACCGGTTATTTCACTTTCCGCAACCAGCACAATACTGCTGTTTTTAGTTTTCCTAAAACCGTTTTTAATTAATTCTTCCAATTGATCCACCTCTGTAAAGATTTCCGGAATAATAGCCGCTTCCGCTCCGGAGGCAATAGCGCCGTTTAGCGCCAGAAAGCCGGCGTCGCGTCCCATTACCTCAATAAAAAATAAACGTTCATGAGAAGTAGCCGTATCGCGGATTTTATCGACTGCCTCCATAATTGTATTCAATGCAGTATCATAACCAATCGTAGTATCTGTGCCGAATAAATCATTATCAATTGTTCCGGGCAAACCTACAATGGGAAAATTATATTCTTGGGCAAAAATGCGGGCGCCCGTTAATGAACCATCACCGCCAATCACCACCAAAGCGTCGATCTTTTCTTTCTGCATCGTTTCGTGAGCGATCATCCGTCCTTCCGGATCTTTGAACTCAAGGCAACGAGCCGTTTTCAGGATAGTACCTCCCTGTTGAATGATATTGCTTACATTATTGGTTTTGAATGGGATTATCTCGTTCGTAAGAAGTCCACGGTAGCCTCTGTATATTCCTTTCACTTCCAAGCCATTATAAATAGCGGCTCTGGTTACTGCACGAATAGCGGCATTCATACCGGGGGCGTCGCCTCCTGAGGTAAGAATACCAATACATCTAATTTCTTCCATAATTATAACTTATTAAAACTACGCAAAGATAACATTAAATATCCAAATTACATATTAAATTATGTAGAGCGAATGAAATCCGGACAAGGCGATTATCCGGATTGCACGAAAGTTGTTGAACAGAATTTATTTTGTTCTTAAAAACAAATATTTTTATAATTCGCAATCAAACAGTTTTCCGTTTTCGCATTTTTTTACTTTAGCAGGAAAATTCTGAACTAATTGATAGTTGTGGGTAGTCATTATGACTGCCGTTCCGTTATCGCATATATCATGAAGCAGTTGCACAATCTTGTTTCCGGATTCTAAATCCAAATTACCGGTCGGCTCATCGGCAAGGATTATTTCGGGAGAATTTAACAATGCACGAGCGATTACAATCCGCTGTTGTTCTCCTCCGGATAATTCATGAGGCATTTTATAACCTTTATTACCCATTCCTACCTGATTTAGAACTTCTTTGATACGATCTTTGATTGTATCTTTTCCTTTCCATCCCGTAGCTTTCAATACAAATTCGAGATTGGAATTTACCGGACGGTCCATCAATAATTGAAAATCTTGAAAAACAACACCTATTTTTCTGCGTAATAAAGGGATCTGTTTGCTTTTCATTTTTCTCAGGTTATAATCGAATATAAAAGCGCTTCCTTTATCAATCGGTTTTTCGCAATAAAGCGTTTTGAGGAGCGTACTTTTACCCGATCCCACTTTGCCGATCACATAGAGAAATTCACCCCTGTGTTGTTGAAAAGTTACGTCTTGAAGGATGATATTTTCCTCCCTACTTAACTCAACGTTTTGATAATGAATTAAGACATTTTCCATTTTAGTATTTTCGGCATAATCATTAATCTTCCTGTTTATTTTGCAAAAGCGACGGCGCGAGTTTCGCGGATAACCGTAATCTTCACCTGTCCCGGATAGGTCATTTCATCTTGAATTTTCTTAGCTATTTCGTTTGACAAATTTTCGGTTTCAATATCATTAATCCGGTCAGCTCCTACAATGACACGTAATTCTCTACCGGCCTGAATTGCATACGTTTTTACAACACCCGGATAGGAGAGCGCCAATTGTTCCAAATCGTTTAGGCGTTTGATATAAGCTTCTACGATTTCGCGTCGGGCGCCGGGACGGGCGCCGGAAATAGCATCACAGACTTGAACGATTGGGGCCAACAAGCTGGTCATCTCCGTTTCGTCGTGGTGAGCGCCGATAGCATTAACGATGTCGGCTTTTTCTTTATATTTTTCAGCAAGTTTCATTCCCAAAATAGCATGAGGCAATTCCGGTTCATCATCAGGCACTTTGCCGATATCGTGCAATAAACCGGCTCTTTTTGCCTTCTTGGGATTAAGGCCTAACTCGGAGGCCATAATAGCACACAGATTTGCTGTTTCACGTGAATGTTGCAACAGGTTTTGACCGTAAGAAGAGCGATATTTCATACGGCCAATCATACGAATCAATTCTGGATGCAAGCCGTGAATACCTAAATCAATAGTAGTGCGTTTGCCGGTTTCAATAATTTCTTCTTCTACTTGTTTGCGTACTTTGTTTACAACTTCTTCGATGCGAGCAGGATGGATACGTCCATCCTGTACTAGTTGGTGCAATGCCAAACGAGCAATTTCTCTCCTTACCGGATCGAAACCGGAAAGAATGATGGCTTCAGGAGTATCATCTACAATGATTTCAATTCCGGTAGCAGCTTCCAATGCTCGTATATTGCGGCCTTCACGGCCAATAATTCGGCCTTTTATTTCATCCGAATCAATATGGAAAACCGAAATTGCATTTTCGATAGCCGTTTCGGTTGCAACTCGTTGAATGGATTGTACCACTATTTTTTTCGCTTCTTTATTTGCCGTCATTTTGGCTTCTTCCATCACCTCATTGATATAAGCGGCAGCCGATGTTTGCGCTTCTTCTTTCAACAATTGGGCCAAACGCTCTTTCGCTTCTTCTGCAGAAATACCGGAGATAAGTTCCAACCTTTCAATTTCCAATTTATGTATTTTATCCAGATCTTGTTTTTTCTTTTCAATCAAATCCAATTGATTTTCCAAATTTTCACGAACAATATCCAATTCTCCTTTTTTCTTATAAAATTCTTCTTGTTTTTGATTAATAATTAATTCTCTTTGTTTTAATTTTGCTTCCTGCGATTGAATTTTTGAATTTCGAATGCTTACCTGCTTTTCAAAATCTGCTTTAAGCAGTATAAATTTTTCTTTTACTTCCAATAGTTTATCTTTCTTGATCGTTTCGGCCTCTTTTTGAGCCTCTTCTATGATCTTCTTCCCTTTTGACTTAGCTAAATAGCTTATTATCAACCACGTAACAATTCCTCCTGTTAAGAAAGATATGATTGCTGTAATTATTGTTGTCACCATTTATTGTAATTTTTTATTTGATTTATATCCTATTTAAAAATTATTTTAGTTTACTGAAAAAATTCAGAAACTAAAAAAAACACTAATTATCTTTTCAAGTAAAACCTAAAAAGTAATTAGTGTAAATAATAAAAAAATTTAAAAAACAATTATTTATTTCAAAGAATGGAAAAATTCTTCCAATTCTTTATTCAGTTGTTCAATTTTATCAAATAGAGGCGACAAATCTTCTTTTTTTTCATTTTCCAAAACTTCTAAAGAAAAATGAAAGCCGATTAACGTTAATAAATCGTTTTTCTCAAAATTTGCTTTTGAATAATATGAACTATATCGTAAATATTTTTCAGTAAGATTAGTTGCCGCTTTTCTTACATTTCCTTCTTCTGATCGCTTACAGATATAAGGATAATATTTATCAACTATTTTTAATTGTATTTTAAAAAAATCTTCATCCATGCACCTGTCTTTTATTCGTTCAATGAAGCGATGCATTTATCAACTTCTTTCACTAATTTGGATAATCTATCTTTAGCACCCTTAAAATCATCTTGTTTGACCGTTATAATTCTTGCCATTTTTAGATTATCGTATTTGCCTTTTATAGTTTTATTTTCTTCCTTTAATACCTCATACAACGCTTTCAGACTTTTCATTTGATCTTCCAATTCATTGTTCTTCAGTCTCATATAATTACATAAATCCATTAATTGGCGGATATGATTTTCGAGAACCGACAATGATTTACTTTGATCTTCTGTCATATTGAGGTAAATTTCACTACAAAAGTAAAAATAAGTTATGAGGATGCCAAAGATTTAACTTATTATTTAAACATAAAAAAAGTTGGCGAATCACTTCGCCAACTTTTCAATTGAATTACTAACCCTTAACTATAACTAATGAAATAACACTCTTTGATTATAAAACGGATTAATTGAAAAAAAGTTCTATTGCTTACGTTTTTTAACATTTGATAACGTTTACTTTATCGTTATGCGATCATTCCGTTTCATTGCGTCTACATTCTATTCGTTGAATGGAAAATTGATAAATCGTTTTCGATTCGAAAGTTTCTTCCGGTCGAAGAACGGTGGACGGATAATCCGGATAATGAATACTGTCGGGATAATGTTGTGTTTCCAGACAAAAAGCGGAGCGTTTGGGATAGGTATGGCCATTTTTCCCTGTAAAACTGCCATCCAAATAATTACCTGTATAGAGTTGAACGCCCGGTTCGGTGGTATAAGTTTCCATTACGATACCGGTTTTTGGAGAAATAGCTTTAGCTGCCAATGCCAATTCTTCACCGGTTTTATTCAGGATGAAATTATGGTCATATCCGTTTCCATAAATCAATTGAGTATTTTCATTTTCAATTCGTTCTCCTATTGTGTGCAAAGATTGAAAATCAAAAGGCGTTCCGGCTACTTTTTCCGGTTTTCCCAAAGGAATAGCCGTATCATTGGTCGGTAAAAAAGTATCCGCATTGATTTGTAGCTCATGGTCTCCTACAGAAAGATCGCCTTCTCCGGAAAGATTAAAATACGAATGATTGGTCAAATTAACCAAAGTCGCTTTATCGGTAGTTGCTTTATATTCTATTTCAACAGCATTCTCATCTGTCAGCTTATAAATTACCGTTACAGTCAAGTTACCGGGGAAGCCCTCTTCGCCGTCTTCGGATAGATAAGTCAACTCAAGCGTCTGTTGATCAATCTGTTTAGCATCCCAAACGACCGCATTAAATCCTTTCAACCCACCGTGCAAACTGTTTGGGCCATTGTTTACCGCTAATACGTATGCTGTGTCGTCTAATATAAAACGACCATTGGCAATCCGATTCGCTGTTCGTCCGCAAACAGCTCCGAAGTACGGTTCTTGATCATTCAGGTAATCGTCAATACAACTTTTGCCCAAAACTACATCTATCCAATTTCCTGTTTTATCGGGAACACATAATGAAACGATTTTTGCGCCGTAATTTATTACAGTCATTTCCGCTCCACTTTTATTTTGAAGTATAAATAAACTCACTTGTTTCCCGAAAACGGTTTTTTCAAAATCTTTCTTTACTAATTTGCTTAGAGTTTTCATTCTTTTGTGTTTTTAATAGTTGTTGTGCAAAGCTACAACATTATTTTTTTTAATTAGCGAAAATTCAGATAAAATTTCGGTCATGGTTTAAATTCGATTGAAATTTGTATTTTTCTTCTACCTTTTTTAAAATCGCAAAGGTGGAGATTCTCCACCTCTATCTATTACAGATATAGTTACAGAATAGACCTTCTATTCGGAAAGGCCTGTCGCTACTATGCACGGACAAATTGTCTAATCGTCAATTTTTCTTGCAACGAACACTGGTCATGAAATACTTGTAGAAGTAATGGAGATACATCCCGTTACTAGTCTGGTACAGAAATCGTCTGGGTGCGTAATGTTCAGATATCGAGCTACTCGCCCAAAAATCTGCCATTTGCCCATAATACGCTGATGAGCCATTTTCCATCATCCCCACGAGCAAGGCGTTAAATCCGTTTGCATCACTGGCATGACTCGTACCATTAGTAGTTTGACCGTTTACCTCAGTAGCGCTTTTCATGACACAACCATGACCATCACCTGAAGAAGGGCGATAAATTTCGTTTGCGGTTGCCCAAGCAGTCTGCCATGACGTTGTCGCACCTGTGCCGTACGTCCCTTGCATGCTGTTGGCTATCTCCTCTTCCAACTGTAGCCATTCATAATCGCTCGGCAAATGCCAATCTGTCGGGCAAATACCCTGATACTGTGTTTGACTTGAACTGTTTGCTTCATTCGCGCTGGTGGCAGCACGATTCGTAGCTGCCGGCCAGGTATATAACAACCCATATTCCGGATGATCAGTCAAGATCGTTGCATCGCTATTCGGATAGTTATAGAATTTTAAAGTAGAATTCGTATTAGAACCTAAAGTTAAAGTAGTTTCTCCGTCGGCGTATGTTTTCGTTCGCAAATTTTGGGTCATCCAACAACCGGCAGTTCCAAACTGAGCGGCATAATAAGCATTGCCTTCAACGTCCATTACACCGGCACACTCACTGATGGTAACCACACAATCTTGAGTTATACCATTGATAGTAGCCCGAACGGTAAATGAGCCGGCTGTATTTCCGGAAACGACGGCAGCCGTATTATCATTATAAGATATAAAGGCATCTTTCGGAACGTCGCCTGCTGCGATCGACCATGTAACTGTAACATCGTCGAACGTCAGGTCATTACTTCCGGTAAAATTTTGTGCGGTAATCGTTCCTGTTTTACTATCAAGATCAAGGAACAAAAGGCTTTTATCCAACGAAAAACGCTTGAGCGTGACCGGACCGATCGGCTTCCAACTGTTGCGTGTCCATACATAAATGTCTTTACCGTTGCCGTCGGGCACATCGTCGTTCGTGTTGTAAATCAACATCCCTTCGCCGTTGGTTTTACTGCCGGACAATTGCCAGTCCGAGACATTCGTCAGAAAGACCTGAGGCAGCAACAATCCTAATTTCGTAGATTGAGACAAGTCAAGCACCGCGCCCTCGTGCGGTTCATCACTTTCACTGCCGCCTATTAATACTTGCGCTTTCATGCTTGCCGTGTTCAACATACAGAGCGTCAGCGCTAAAAAAATCAATTTTTGTTTCATGTTTAATAAAAATTTAGTAATGTTATTTATAATTCTGTTTCGTTTGTCCCCCAATCGCTTCGCTTCATTGGGGGTTATTCATATTGAAGGCCTTCGGCTTTCCTTTCTCCATTCTTAACTTTCGACTTTTGACTTTTAGTTTTTAACTTTTAGTTCTTAGTTCTTAACTCTTAGTTCTTAGTTCACTTCCATGTCCCGAAGAGAAGCGGTTTAAAAATACGAAGCGTGGGACTCTCAACTTTATTCGTACTCGAGGTTCTTGACTACCCGCACTAACAAATAAGTTATACCCACGCATCCAACGTGAGCGTTTTAACTTATTCTTGGTTAGTGCTGAAATTGTCAAGTTTTCGAGTACAAGAATATAAGCTAACGCTTTCTTTATTAAATATATAAAATTAAAATACTATCTGTTTCTTTCTAAAAATTTGATAATTTTGTTTAAAAACTGCACAAAAATAGTGAGATTTTTTAGAAAAACAAAAAAAGTGTATAATAATTTCAGGGCAAACGCATCTTAAATTTAACATTTTTGTAATGAAGCGATGAAAAATTTATAACTTGATTCCATATTTTTGCGTTGTTTTACAAAAAAAGTGTTTATATTTGCATTCGAATTTGATAAATGCACAAATTGATGACTTCAGATTTAAATAAAAGCACATTTGATATTTTTAACATAAAATATTTGGAACTCGCCGGATTTTTCTTAGAGAGAGAGAGAGAGAGAGAGAGAGAGAGAGAGAGAGAGAGAGAGATGGCCAGGCGTATACCTTAATTTAAATCGCGCGCGCACGCGCGCGCGTATTAGCAACTTACATTTAAAAAAGCAAGAGAAGCTA
>JAIRLY010000172.1 GCA_031259075.1 Dysgonamonadaceae bacterium
GCGGAAAGGAAGGGATTCGAACCCCCGGAACCCTTTTGAAGTTCACACGCTTTCCAAGCGTGCCTCTTAAACCGCTCGAGCACCTTTCCTGATTCTTTAAAACGGCACGAAGATACGAACAAAAATTTAAATTCCAAACAATTGACATGCATTTTCTGTTGTCTTTTTTATGATTGTGTCTATGGGAAGATTATATATTTCTGCTATTTTTTGTGCAATATAAATAATATAAGCCGGTTCGTTCCTTTTTCCTCTAAATGGGACCGGCGTAAGATAAGGCGCATCTGTTTCTAAAAGAATTCTTTCCAAGGGCGCAAGTGATAGATAATCTTGAAATCCTGCTTTTTTATAAGTAACTACCCCATTGATTCCTAACATAAAGTGCTCGCATTTCAAAATTTCTTCCAAATCGTCCTTTCGCCCTCCAAAGCTGTGAAAAACACCCCGAAGTTTATTTACACCTATTTTGTGTAAACTTTCAAAAACCGGAGGAAAGGCGTTTCGGGTATGAATGGCTAGCGGTAAATTCATTTCAATGCTCCAATTCAACTGTTCTTCAAAGGCTTTAATTTGTTCTTTGATAAATGTTTTATCCCAGTATAAATCAATCCCTATTTCTCCTACCGCGATGTATCTTCCTTTTTCAAATTCGTCATGAATAATTTTCAGATCTTTTTCAAAATTTTCTTTCACACAGGTCGGATGTAAACCCATCATGGGGAAACAAAATTGTGAATAGTTATCACACAAGTTTTTCAAGCGAGGGATAGACTCTACATCAATATTAGGAATGCAAAATTTCCGTATCCCGTTTTCAAAAGCTCTTTGGAACGTTTCTTGAATGTCGAAATCAAATTCTTCCGAGAATAGATGGGTATGAGTATCAATAGCCATGAAACATGATTCCATAATCGTTGAATTTTTGTCGGCGTTCTTCTTCCGGCAATTTCCAGTATTGAAATTCCACTTTGGTCCATGTATCCCAAATTAACCGGTCGATTTTTTTATTCATTTCATCTATTGTTTCTCTGCAACGATTTGTGTTTTTTCGATATAATTCCAAGCTTTGGGTGGCCTCTTTGAATAAATCGTAATGCACAATTACTTTGGAAATCGTCGGACAATAAATTGGAGCGCCGCCTCTGGAAATCCGTTCCGTTTCACCTTTGATCAATTGTTCTCCCCATTTCAGAATTGCTTCTTCGGTCGAAAGGTCGGGAACTGTAAATGCATGATTATTTTCAAAACCATAATACAACAAGGCTTCCGCTTTTATTTCATTCCGGACGACAGCAAGATTCAACACTTGAATAAAATGAGAAATGTAAAGTTGTGCGGTTTTAAATAAATTCGAATAAGATTTGTCGGCTTTAATTTCATTTTCCAACGTTTGTTTGAAATAAGAGAGCGCATTTTCAAATGCGAGAAGGAGATTGTAAACTTCACGTTGCTCCGATACGGAAAGAATTCCGTTTTTTAGATCAATCGCTTCTTCTTGTTTAATGATTGCTCTTAAAATGTCGATGCGTTCTTCGCTTGTATTCGGAAATCTTTTAGCAGGCATAGTTCTATTTTTAAGAATTTCTATTCATTAATTCTTTAGCAAGATTCATCAGAACAATTTTTTTCTCAACAGGAACATTCACTTTGTTTAATTTTCGAATAGACTTCCGGTAATAATATTCCATTTTTTCATGTGCTTTTTCTTTCAATAAAAGTCTGTCATACAATGATGTAACTTCCAGAATCTTTTTTTCTTTTTGGTTATTGCCGGTTTGCAACCAAAAAAGGAGTTCTTTTTTTTCTTTTTCATCTTTTGTATTTAACGCATTAACGAGCAAGTAAGTTTTTTTGTTACATAAAATATCGCCTCCTATTTTTTTCCCGAATACGGAAGGATCGCCGTAAACATCCAGAATATCATCTTGTATTTGAAATGCGATTCCCAAGTTAAGTCCAAAATCATATAACAAGTTTTTGTCTTTTTCCATAGCTCCGCCTATAATCGCGCCTGATTTCAAAGAAGCGCCCAGCATCACGGCTGTTTTTAGACGAATCATATTTAGATATTCTTCTTCTTTAACATCCAAGCGATTTTCGAATTGCATATCATATTCTTGTCCTTCACAAATTTCGGCGGCAGTAGTAGAAAACAAATCCAATAACTCTTTCTGGTTGTGTACAGGAGACTTTGCCAGATATTTATATGCAAGAATCAACATGGCGTCGCCCGAAAGAATAGCCGTATTTTCATCCCATTTTTTGTGAACGCTGGGTTGACCCCTGCGAATATCGGCATTATCCATTACGTCGTCGTGCATTAAAGTGAAATTGTGAAAAATTTCCCATGCCAAAGCGATGTTTATGGCCTCGTCTATGGTTTGTTTAAATAAATTACAGGATAAGAGCGTAAGCGCCGGACGAATTTTTTTCCCTTTTAACAATAAAAGATAAGCGATCGGCTCATAAAGTTTTTGAGGTTGTTTAGGATAATGAATCCCTTTTATTGCATGTTCAATATAAGATAATGCTTCTGAAAATGTAATCATAATAATTTTTTTCTTTTTCAAAATTAGATGAATATCTTAAAATTTCCAAGCGTATAAAATAATTTTTTTAGCGAGGAAATATATTTTTTAATTTTACAATTGGAAAACAAGAGGCAAATAAGATTTTACACGTACCGGTTTTCCATTGATTGTACCCGGAATCCATGGAGGCATTAATTTCAAAACTTGTATTGCTTCCTGATTTAAAGAAATATGTACTCCCCGTTCGACCTGAATATCCGATATCAAACCCTCTTTATTAATAATAAAAGAACACCACACTGTTCCTTGAATTTTTTGACTTATCGCGGATGCCGGATATTTTATATTGTTAAATATAAATCGAGTAAGTTCTTCGTATCCACCCGGATACTGCGGCATTACTTCCGGGTTTGTGTAAATTTGCTCGCTCAATTCATGAGTTATTTCCGGTAAAGGAATATCCGTTTCATGCACTTGGTTTACTTGCTCCAACAAGTTAGAAATTGTTTCTTCTACAACCGGCGTTTCTTTTACAGCGTTATAATCCTCATAAACAACCGTCGGTGATGTCGTTCCCGTTTCCGAAACAACAACGGAAGAAGAAACGGCTGTTTTTTTCTCCGCTCTAAATTCCGGTTCTATATAAAGCGTAGAAAATCCCTCCCAATCAGGAGATAAAGTATCTTCATTGCTCCATTCGAACAAAACAAACAGAGTCGCCAAGACAACAATGAATCCCAAGAGAAAAAAAGTTGTTCTCTCATTTTCCAAATCCGCTTGCGGAATTTTTTTTAATTCCATCTTTTTTTACTAATGAGAAGAATGAAAGAAATATTTAATTTTTTTCATTGCATCCATTTTTTTCATTTTACAAAGATAACATTAAATTTTCCAATTAGTGTAAAATTGAAATTTAATGCTATCTTTCCCCTATAAATTTTACAAGACATTTTTATTTTTCTGTGTGTAATGTCGAAAATTTCATGTACATTTGCAAACCCACCTCAAAAACCGCATCCAAAGGAAAAACAAGGTAATCCGATAAAAATCAGTGAATTCAGCCTTGATTAGCTTTTGTCGTCCATGCTGTAAAAAGCAATTTTCGGCACGTTGCGGCAAAAGTTCCGTTTCTTAACCGTTACCCGTTCGGCTTTATGCAAATCAAGGCAAAATGCTGACATCGTTTGTCATCCTGTTGCATTGTCTGTCATCGTTTTACACGGTTCAAATAACTCACAAA